>JBKKDD010000159.1:0-16944 GCA_046708705.1 Miltoncostaeaceae bacterium
ATATTGCTAAAGCGCGCTTTGGCGTAAGCAAACAGAAAAACGTACACCAGAAGGCTGACGAAATAAGCCACAACGAAGCCAATGAATATTGCGGCCAGGGCCGGCGGGGGCGGGGGGGGGCGCGGGGGGGGGCGCCGGCGCCGGGACAGTCGTGGTCGACTGGACCGTGGTCGTACGCTCCACCGTCGTGGTACCGGGTCCCGCGCTGACCGACAGGGTCACGAGCATCCCCTGGGGGGCTGGTGCGCCGGCGGGCGGTGACTGGGCGACCACCGAGCCGGCAGGGGCCTGGCTGTCCACAGGGACGACGGTCGACCTGAGCCCGACCTGGGAGAGGATGCCGGTCGCCTCGGCCTGCTGTCGACCCACGACCGCGGGCACGGCAACCGCGCCCGCGACACCGTCCACGAACAGGACCACCGTGCTGTCCTCGTCGACCTCACTGCCCGCGCCGGGCTGGGTGCGGATCGCGGTACCGGTGTCGAGCCCGTCGTTCTGCTCCTGGACGATTCGCGACTGCAGGCCGGCATCGGACAGGGTTTGCTGTGCGGTCGCCGCGGGCTGACCCGCCACCGGCGGGATCGTCGTCGTGTCGTCGCGAAGCAGGAAGTAGAGCAAGATGCCGAGCCCCACGATCATGAGCACGGCCAGGGCGACCAGAAGCGGGTTCGTCCGCCGCGGCGGCGGCGGTGGCGGCACAGACGCGACGGGGATCACCTCGGTGACCGTCGCCACGACGTGACCGGGCAGGAGCGGCCTGACCGCGACCAGGTCGTTACGAAACGCGATGGCGTCCGGGTAGCGGTCGGCGGGGTTCGCCGCGATGGCCCGCATCACGATCGCCGCGAGCTGCGGAACCAGATCGTCGCGTACCTCGGCCACCTCGCGGGGCACGCCGGGCGCGCCCTCCGCGGCGACCGGTGTGTGCCCAGCAAGCATCTCATAGAGCATCACGCCGACCGAGTAGCAGTCATCCGACTTGTTCAGCGGAGCACCGGCACGAAGCTCAGGCGAGACGTACCGCGCGTCAGGGACGCTGCCGGTGAGTGGAGGCGTGATCGACACCGTGCCGTCACCGTTGACGTCGACCATCGGCGGCGCAAGCGAGCCAAGGGCCGTCCCGTTGCGGTGGTAGGCGTCGATGCCGTCGAGCAGCGGGATCGCGACATCCACGGCGTCGCGTTGATCCAGGTAGAGCCGCTCCACATTCAGGTCTGCGAGGCTCGAGGGGGCGTGCGTTGACATTTGTTGGACTCCGTTCCAATTCGAAAGCGATCTTCTCCGTGAGACGTACCCGGAAGCGCACGATTCGAATCCTGGTTGATCGACACACCGCCTCATGGCCTCAGGCGGGCTACGCGGGTGTGCAGGTCTGGATGACGATTCCGCTCGCCAGCCGCGTCGTCTCCTTGAGCGCGAGGTGGAGGGCCTCGGGCGTCATGCCGTCAAGCAGCCGGTCACCCGTGCCGGCGATCACCGGGAAGACCCAGAAATGGAACTCGTCTACCAGGCCGTGCTCGATCAGCGTCTTGTCGAGGACGCCGGTGCCGAACTTGAGCAGGTTCTGGCCTGACGCATCCTTGAGCTGCGCGACCCGTTCGGGGACGTCGCCCGTGATGAGGCTCGCGTTCCAGGTCGCCTCGTGCAGAGTTGTCGTCGCGACGTGCTTGGGCATGGCGTTGATCGTGTCCGCGTATGGGTCGCCGCTTCGCGACGGCCAGGCGGCGGCGAAGCCCTCGTAGGTGCGGCGACCGAGCAGCAGCGCGTCCGCCGCCATCAGCAGCCGGGACGCATACGCGCTGTGCTCCTCGTCCCAGTACGGAGGCGACCAGTCCTGTGGGTTGCTGATCACACCGTCGAGCGTGACGAACGTGGATTCCACGAGCCGTCCCATGACTGTCCTCCTCGAATCGATATCTGGACCGGGGCCGCTGACCGCCACGGGAGCGCCTCCGACGTGGTGACGAGTATGACCCGTGTAGGGCCGGCGCTTCATCGGTGTCGATGAGCCGCACGTGCCGTGATGGTCGTACGCTGTGCCCGTCCGAGTTCCAACCTTCATTCCAGCGCACACAGAGGAGTCGCCATGCCCGGTCAGATCGTTCACCTCGTGGCGCCCGACCGTACCTCGACGTCGAGGACATCGTCGTCGAGGTGCCCGCGCGTCACGGAGCTCGGGGGGCACGCCATGTGACCGGACGGCCCGCCGAGGGGGGTATACGATCGGGTGCGCCCGGCGCCCACATCCAGGCCCGCGCACGAGGCGGGGCTGTAGCCTCGATGAATGCGCACGACATCGCTGACCGCCGACACCGTCGCCGGCGATCTCGAGGCCTACCGGCACGAGCTCACCGGCTACTGCTACCGCATGCTTGGATCCCCGTTCGAGGCCGAGGACGCCGTCCAGGACACGATGCTCCGCGCGTGGCGCGGCCGCGAGAGCTTCGCGGGAAGCTCCACGCTGCGCTCGTGGCTCTACCGGATCGCGACCAATGTGTGCTTCGACATGCTGACCGGCCGGGCCCGTCGCGCGCGGCCCATGGACCTCGGTCCTTCGGCGGCGCCCGTGCTCGCCAACCTCGCGACGCGGCCCGACGACAGCTGGGTGGAGCCGGTACCCATGTCGCTCGTCGCCGTCGATGCCGATCCAGCCGACATCGTCGCCTCACGGGAGTCCGTGCGCCTGGCGTTCGTAGCGGCGCTGCAGCACCTCCCGCCCCGTCAGCGCGCGGTGCTGATTCTCTGCGAGGTGCTGCGCTGGCAGGCGCGCGAGGCGGCGGAACTCCTGGACACCACCACCGCCTCGGTCAACAGCGCCCTGCAGCGCGCCCGGGCGACGCTCGACGCCCACCCCGCCGACGCGGCCCGGGGCGCCGACCGCCTCGGTGAGGAGGAGCAGGGGCTGCTGGCCCGGTACGTCGATGCGTTCGAGCGCTATGACATGACGGCGCTGGTCGAGCTGATCCACGAGGACGCCACGCAGTCGATGCCGCCGTATGAGATGTGGCTCGCCGGCCGCGACGACATCCTCGGCTGGTGGGTCGGCCCGGGCATCGAGTGCAAGGGGTCGCGGGTGATCCCGGTCGAGGCGGCCAACGGCTCGCCCGCGTTCGGGCAATACAAGCGCGACCCGGCAGGCGGATACGCGCCGTGGGCGCTGCAGGTGCTGGAGATCGCCGGCGGCAGGATCGTGGACTTCACGTTCTTCCTCGACACCGCGCGGATCTTCCCGCTGTTCGGCCTGCCGCCGCACCTGGACGCCTGACGCCGCCCTGGTTCCACTCGGACAGGGCGGGCACCGGCGCGAGTCGCGCGGTACCGTCCATGGAGCCGGGGGGTGTCACGCCGTTTCGTGCGGGGATGCCCGGTGAACATCGACGAGCTGGAGGTGGACGGTTTGAAATGCCCCATCGACACGACCGTGGATCTGCTGATGACCGAGCGATCCGGAATCGAGATCGACTACTGCCCCGAGTGCCGAGGTGTCTGGCTAGATCGGGGGGAGCTCGACAAGCTGATCGCACGAAGCGACGCGGGTGACAGGGACGATGACGACGATCGGCAGCGGGGCGGGCACGACCGCGAGCGAGTGCCGCAAAAGCGCAAGAAGGGCTCGTTCCTGGGAGAGTTCTTCGACTTCGGATAGGGCGGGCCGCGCAGGCGCTTGGTCGGAGGGGTCTGGGCCCCGCAGTCCACGACCTGCGGCTACTCGGTCTTCGCAGCGGCTGCACCGACGGGGTCCGGCACGTGGTGCGCGGAGGTCGATGGGGCTTCGCGCAACAGCAGCGCGCTCAGGACCGCGGCAAGTACCGCCGCCACCGAGCCCGCGACGAAGGCGAGGTGGTAGCCGCCGGTCAGCGCCTGCAGGCGCCCGTCACCCGCGGCTTCCAGCGCGTTCGTCCGTGAGGCCGCCAGGCTGGCGAGGATCGCGAGCCCGAGCGCCCCGCCCATCATGAACGACGTGTTGACGATCCCCGACGCCAGCCCTGCGTCTTCGGGGGCAGCGTCGCTCATCGCAGCGAGCAGCACCGGGTTGAAGGCCACACCGGCGCCCAGGCCCAAGAGCAGCATGCTCGGCAGCACGTCGACCGTGAAGCTGCCGTCCACCGGCGCGCGGGCGAAGAGCATCAGTCCAACCGCGGCGGCCACGAGCCCGGCCGTCAGCGGCAGCTTGATGCCGAAGCGCATGACGAGCTTGGCCGACCAACCCAGCGAGAACGCGGCCATGACGAGGTTGGCGGGCAGGAACGCCAGACCCACCTCGAGCGGGCTGTAGCCCAACACCTGCTGCAGGTAGAGCGCCGACAGGAAGAACCACGCGAACATGGCCGCGGCCCAGAGCACGCCGATGCCGTTGGCCGTCGAGAGGTTGCGTCCACGGAACATCCCGAGCGGCATGAGCGGCGAGGGTACCCGCGCCTCGATGGCCAGGAACGCCACGAGCAGCGCGGCGGCGAGGCCCAGCAGGCCGAGGGTGCGGGCAGAGCCCCACCCGGCTTCGTTGCCGCCGACGATCGCGTAGACGGCGATCATCAGCGACGCGGTGACGGTGACGGCGCCGCCGAGGTCGAGGCGTCCACCCTCGGCGCGCTCACCGTCGGCGGGCAGGAGCATCATGCACAGGATCAGCACGGCGATGCCGACCGGCACGTTGACGAAGAAGATCCACCGCCAATCGAGCGCGTCGGTCAGGATGCCCCCGAGCAGCACGCCGATGCTGCCGCCGCCCGCGGCGACGAATCCGATCACCCCCATCGCCTTGGCGCGCTCCTCCGGCTCCGTGAACAGGGTCATGATCAGCGACAGCGCCACGACCCCGACGATCGCGCCGCCGATCCCCTGCAGCGCCCGTGCCCCGATCAGGAACTCCTGGGAGCCCGCGAGCGCGCACGCGACCGACGCCACGGTGAACAGCGCGAGCCCGATCAAAAACAGGCGCCGGTGACCGAACAGGTCGCCCAGACGGCCGCCTAGGAGCAGGAACCCGCCAAAGGTCAGCAGGTAGGCGTTGACGACCCAGGCGAGCGACGTCTCGGTGAACCCGAGGTCGACCTGGATCGAGGGCAGCGCCACGTTGACGATCGTCGTGTCCAGCACGATCATCAGGTCCCCGAGGCACAGCACGATCAACGCCATCCAGCGGTTCCGTCGATCCATCGTCATCAGCGTTCCCTTTCGCTCGCTTCGTCCTCTGCCATATGACCGCCGGCCACCCGCGAACTCATCTGTCCAGGGCGCGCCCGGGATCAGGGTCGTGCTCGGCGAGCTCACGGAACTCCTCGGGGACGGCGCCGCGTTCCGAGAACGTCGGGGTCGCATAGCCCACGGAGGAGCGACCGAAACGGGTGCGGACGGCATCCATGGAGCGATCCAGCGCCAGGCGGGCGACTGCCGAGGGCGACCCCACGCGCCGAGGATCGTCGTCCAGCAAGGCCAGCTCGAGCTGCACCGCCGGCGCCTCGACCAGGTTTGCGACCGCGATCGACAGCAGCGTGACCGTGCGCTCGGCCGGGTTGTGGTCCAGCACGCCCGACACCAGCGTCTCGGCGATCTCGCGAAGGGTGAGCGTCGAGGCCACCGGATCCTGCAAGGTCACCGACCGGGTGACGCTGCGCATCCCCGCGAAGCGGACCCGCACGGTGACGGTGCGCCCAGCCCGGCCCGCCGCGCGCAGGCGACCGGCGACTCGATCGGCCAAGTGGCCCAGCACCTCGGCCCGCAGGCTTGGCGTCGGCGGGGTCCGCGGGAACGCCGACTGGGCACCCACCGACCGCGCCCGCCCGGACGGGCGCACCACGCGTGCATCCTCGTTGTTGGCGAGGGCCCGGAGCTTCGTGCCCTGCCCTCCGCCGAGCAGCCGTGCGAGAGCGTCCGGCGAGGAGCGCGCAAGCTGTCCGACGGTGGTGATGCCGCGTTCGGCCAAGCGCGCCCGCGTCGCCGGGCCCACGCCCCACACCAGCCCCACCGGCAGCGGATCGAGGAACTCCTGCTCGCGCTCGGGATCGACGATCACCAGGCCATCGGGCTTTGCGACCTGCGAGGCGATCTTGGCGAGGTGCTTCGTGCGCGCCGCGCCGATCGAGATCGGCAGCCCGACCTCGTCACGCACACGGGCGCGAATCGCGACGGCGATCCGGTCCGGCGTCCCGAACAGCCGCTCCGATCCACCGACGTCGAGGAACGCCTCGTCGATCGAGACCCGTTGCACCGCGGGCGTGTACTCGCCCAGAATCGTCATGACCCGATCCCCAAGCCGGCGATACTCGGCGAAATGATCCGGAACGAACAGCAGCTCCGGGCACAGCTCGCGGGCGCGGCGACCCGCCATCCCACCAGCCACGCCGAACCGCTTGGCCTCGTAGGACGCCGCCAGCACCACCCCGCCGCCGACCGCGATGGGCCGACCCCGCAGTCCCGGATCGAGTAATTGCTCGACCGATGCGTAGAACGCATCCAGGTCGGCATGCAATATCGACGCGCCGCGGGCCACACCGCGAGGCTATCGAACACGTGTACCCCAGGCGACTCGAAACGACGCGCGCAGTTGGACCGGGACGCTTAGGCGAGCAGCGCGATGGCCCTGCCGGGCTCGTGCTCCGCTGCGACGATGCACGTGTCGCCCGTCATCCCGGCGAACGTCAGCGCGGATCGCGCCCGCTCGCCGAAGCTCTCGGCGTCCTCTCCGTCACCCAGGCCCGAGAGCCCGGCGGACAGAGTCACCCGTCCCACCACCGGGAACGTGGTGCTCGAGAACACCCTCCGTGTGCGCTCTGCGGCCTGCATCGCCAGACCCGCATCGGTCTGCTGGAGGACCCAGCCGAAACGGGCCCCGTCCATCCGGCCGAGCACGTCGCCCGCGCGAGACGCGGTCTCGAGGCGACGGGCAACCTCGGCGAGCACGAAGCCGGCGGTCCGCTCGCCGTGCGCGGCGACGATCTGCGGGAACCCGTCGATGTCGAGCGTGATCAGGCTCAAATGAAAGCCCGCCGAGTTCGCGAAATCGACCGAATGACGGAGCCGGCGCTCGAACACATCCCCGCGAAGCAATCCGGTCAGGAGGTCGCTTCGCTCGAGCTTCCCGATCCGCACGCGCGTGGCCGCGTTGACCAAGGCCAGCGCGTTGACATCGGCGAACGTGGCCAGATCGCGCTCGGCGTCGACTCGGATGGGCGCGTCGACGGTCGACGCGGCGACCAGCGCGCCCCAGACGCGACGTCCCATCCGCACGGGCGCCGCGACGGCCGACACATAGGTCTGGCGGATGAACCAGTTGCCCGATTGCTCCCGGCCAATTGGCCGCGGGCGCTGATCGATCCGGGCGGTTCGCCCCTCACCCGCCACCCCCAGCACGCCCTCCTGCAAGAGCGGGAACCACGAACCGTGTGGCGATTCCTCAGCTCCGGAGCGACCGAGCAAGACCACCGTGCGATCCTCGAAGCGAAACAGGAACCCGGCCTGTACGCCGGCGATCGTCGCGGCCTGCGCGGCCGCGCGATCCAACAGCGCCTGCGAGGGCTCGGTCCAGTCGTCGGCGACCTCCATGCTGACCTCGCCGCCATCGAGGCGCCTGCGGCGAAGGGCTGCCAGACGGCCGGCCTTGATCCTGGTGCACAGATCTTGGTTGGGGGTCTCGCCGACGAACCAGTCGTCGGCCCCCGCCTCGCGCGCATCCAGGAAGAGCTGCCCGGTACGGCCCAGCAGGATGACGTGATGCTCGGCACCGGACAGGCGCAACCATCGGCACACGTCGATCGCGTCGAGCTCGGGTGGCGCGTGCTCGACGATCAAGACCACCCGTTCGGACTCGTGCGAGATGCGCTCCACGAACGCCTCCTGCGCCACCCGCTCGACGCGAAGCCCCTCCCACGCGAGGCACTCCGCGACGCGCGTGGCGTACCGGCCGCCGGCGCCGACGAGCAGTATTTGCGGAGTCGACGCCATCTAGGCCGTGACGGGGTTCGACAGCATCCAGGGCGGGCCGTCCACCAGCAGCGACTCCATCTGCGCCGGCGGCGCGGGTCGCGAGAAGTGGTAGCCCTGCGCGTAGTCGGCGCCGAGTGTCCGCAGCGCCCCCGCCTGCTCGCCGGTCTCGACACCCTCGGCCACCCCGCGCATGCCCATCGCGTGCGCCAGGGCGACGACGGCGTTGATGATCTCCCAGTCCTGCTGGTCCTCCACCAGGTCGGCGACGAAAGCGCGGTCGATCTTGAGGATGTCGGCGTTGAACGCCTTGATGTACTGGAGAGACGAGTAGCCACTGCCGAAGTCGTCGATGGCCAGACGTAGGCCCAGCCCTCGCAGCCGGCTCAGGGTCTGCATCGTCTCGTCCGTGCGCTCGGCGACCACGCTCTCGGTGATCTCCAAGACGATCGTCGAGGGATCGGCGCCGGTGCGTTCGATGATGGCGGCCACGGACTCCACGAGGCCGGGCGCGGTCAGCTGCAGCGCCGAGACGTTGACCGCCATGAACAGCGGTTTGCCCGCCGGTTGGGCGGCGTTCCATTCGCACGACTGACGGCTCGCCTCCTCGAGCGCCCACAGTCCCATCGGCCGGATCAGCCCGGTGGCCTCGGCGTAGGGGATGAAGGAGCCCGGCAGCACGAGCCCGCGCTCTGGATGCTGCCAGCGGGCGAGCGCCTCAAAGCCGATGACCTCGCCCGTGAGCAGGCTCACCTTGGGCTGGTAGAAGAGCGTGAACTCGTCACGGTCCAGAGCGCCCTGCAGGTCAGGCCGCTCCAGCTCGTCGTCGGTCGCGAGCATCTGCGCCGCCGGGGCCTCCCGCACGAGCGCCGCGTAGCCCCCGTCACCACAGTCGACCAGGATGACCGCTGCGGCAACCGGCCGGCCTTTCGGACCGACGAACGTCAACTCACCACGCCAGGAGCCGTCGCAAGCCACGGCCGTCATGGCCTGGCCGCGCAACAGCGCGTCGCAGTCGCCCGTGCACTCCAACTGCATCCCCGGCGTGACGCCGACCAGCGCGCGCGCGGCCGGGTTGGCGGCGCTGACCACCATGTCGCGGCCGAATCGTACGATCGGGTCCGCCGAGGATTCCAGCAGCTCGTCCCGCCAGCCGGTGGGCACGGGGTCGGGGGACAGCCAGGGGCTGGACGGCGAGAGGTCGGACGATGAACTCATCGAGTTAATCATCGGAATCCTTGCCCCTAGACTTGAGGGATGCTTAAGGCATTGCCTCGCCGCGCCGAAAGAGAATCAGTGGACGCCCCCGTGCACATCGCGTCGCCGTTCGACCTTACCCTGGAGGTCACCGCTGCAGTGGCGTACGAGGGCCGCCGGTTGGCGCTCGACGCCGACCTGCTCACCCAGGTCGATCTGGCCCGGCACCGCATGCTCGCAGGGCTCAACGCCGGGGCCACGGTCTACGGCGTGACGACCGGCACCGGCTACCTGGCCACCGTCACGCTCACCGCCGACGGGCGCTCCGCCCAGGACGCGGCGATGCTGCTCGGCAGGGCGGTCGGCTCGGCCCCGTTCCTGCCGGCGGCCGAGGCGCGCGCGCTGCTGGTGGCGCGCCTGGTGAACTTCCTGAGCGGCACCTCGGGCGTCAGCGCCGCGTTGTGCCGTTTTCTCGTCGACCGGTTGAACGACGGCTTCACGCCCGCAGTCCCGCGTCGCGGCTCGGGAACCGCCGGCGACATCATCGCTCTTTCGCACTCCCTACAGACGTTCATGGGCATCGGCTGGATCCTGGACGACGAAGGTGGAACCCTGCCGGCCGATCTCGCGCTGCATCGTCGCGGCGTCGCCGCGTACACCCCGGTCGCGAAGGAGGGCATCGCCATGCTCGCCGGCGCGCCCGGGTCGAGCGCCCTCGCGCTCGGTCGCCTCCGCGCCGCGCACACGCTCGCCGATCAACTTCTGACCGCGGCCGCGTGCTCGGCCGCCGCCATCGCCGGCCCGCACGACGCCTACGACCCGGCGGTCGGCGAGCTCGCGGGCGATCCGTTGGTCACCGCGGTCAACGACCGGATCAGGGCGCTGCTCGGAACCGCGCCGACGGACCGGCGGGTCACGCAGACGCCGGTGTCGTTTCGGGTCGTGCCCCAGGCCCACGCGTATCTGGAGCGCACCATCGAGCGGCTGCGGGAGGATCTGCGCCGGGCGCTCGCCACGATCAGCGACTCCCCGGCCTTCGTCGACGGACGGTTCATTTCGACCGGGGCGTTCCACGAGGTCGGCCTGGCCGCGTCCATGGATGCGCTCGCCGTCGCCCTGTGCCACGTTGCCGAGCTCGCAGGCCAGCGCGTCAGCCGCCTGCTCGACGAGCGCTTCACCGGCCTGCCGAACCAGCTCACCACCACGCCGGGCCGCTCCTGCGGTCTCGTCGTCGTGCACAAACGGGTGCTCGGCGGTTTGAACGAACTGCGCCGGTTGGCCGCGCCGACGCTGATCGGCATGGCCGACAGCTCGCTGGGGCAGGAGGATGCGATGACGTTCACCTACGAGGGCGCCGAGCGCCTGCGTCGCATGGAGGAGCTCGTCCGCGAGATCACCGCGTGCGAGCTCGTCACGGCGCGACAGGCCTTGTGGCTCCGCGACCTTCCGCTGTCGGGCCCCTTGGCCGACGTCGTGGGACGCCTCGAGGAGCTCGTGCCGCCCGTCGAGATGGACCGCCCCCTGGGGCCCGACATCGAGGCCCTGGTCGCCCTGCTCGACCAGGGCGGTCTGCGGGCGCCCACGCTCGCGCAGGACGCGTCCACCACGGTCGCCTAACCCGCCCGCAAGCGCGCCCATCGGGGACATGTCGGAAGGGTCGTTTCGCGCGCCGGGATCCCTTCTGGGCAAAGGGATCGCGACCGAATCGTGTCAGGCACGCTTTACCAAACATGAACCTGGTCGGGCAGCAGTTCTGCGGTGGCGCGACAGAGGCGCCTCGACCGGATTTCTGCCACCCTGCCTCGGGCATGGACGAGGCTTCCAACATTGCTCTGGATGACGGAGCGGACGGTGCGCTGGCCATACGCCTGCGCGGTGTGACGAAGCACTTCGGGGCGATCCACGCGGTCGACGGGCTCGATCTGGACGTGCCCGAGGGGACGTGTGTCGGCCTGCTCGGCCCCAACGGCGCGGGCAAGAGCACGACCATGAAGATGTTGACCGCCCAGGCGATCGCCGACAGCGGCCGCATCGACGTGCTGGGGTTCGAGCTGCCGCGCCAGTCCAAGTCCGCGCGCGCCGAGATGGGGGTCGTACCGCAGCTCGACAACCTGGACACCACGCTGACGGTCCGCCAGAACCTGGTCGTGTTCGCGTTCCTGTACCGCATCCCCCGCGCCGAGCGACGCACCGCGATCGCCCGAGCGCTCGAGATCGCCAAGCTCACCGACCGTAGCGACACCCTCGTCAGCGCCCTGTCGGGCGGGATGCGCCGGCGGCTCCTGATCGCCCGTGCCCTGGTGCACCAGCCGCGGCTGCTGTTGATGGACGAGCCGACCGTCGGGCTGGACCCCCAGGTGCGCCAGGAGATCTGGGCGCTCATCGACAGCCTGCGTGCCGAGGGTGTGTCGATTCTGATGTCGACGCACTACATCGAGGAGGCCGAGCGCCTGGCCGACACGGTGACGATCATGTCCCACGGCCGAGCGGTGGCGGTCGGCCCGCCGGCGCAGCTCGTCGCCACGCACGCGGGCACCCAGGCGGTCGAGATCTACGGCCCGCCGGCGCGCCTGGCCGAGGCCGAGCAGGAGGCGGTCGCGGCGGGCTTCCAGACCCGTCGTACCGGCACCTCGGTCGCGGTGCTGGGGCTCGAGTCCGCCAACGGCACCCTCCCGGAGGGCGAGCGCCGCCCGGCCAACCTGGAGGACGTCTTCGTCCTGTTGACCGGCGAGGAGATCGCGTGAGCTCGCTTCCCGCGCAGCGACGGACCTCACGCGAGCGCCTGGGCCGGCTCGAGCGACCGGCGCTTACCGGCGTGCTCGTCCGCGAGATCATCAACTTCTCGTCGTACTGGCGCTCGACAACGTTCTCGGCGACGGTCGAGCCGACGATCTACCTGCTGGCGTTCGGCTTCGGGTTCGGGTCGCTCGTCGCAAAGGTCCAGGGCCTGGACTACGTCGAGTTCGTCGGGACGGGCACCGTCGCGACCGCGATCATGTTCGCCTCGGTCTTCGCCACGATGTTCGGCACGTTCGTCAAACGGGAGTTCCAGCGCACCTATGACGCGATCCTCGCCGCACCGGTCGATCCGGAGGAGCTCGTCACCGGCGAGGTGCTGTGGGTCGCCGCGCGTGCCGGGGTCTACGGCTCGATGCCGTTGCTGGTGGCGATGATGTTCGGCCTCGACCCGAGCTGGGGCATGCTGACCGTGCCGTTGATCGGGCTCGTGACCGGCTTCGGCTGGGCGGCGTTCGGCGTGCTGGTCTCGGCGGTGCTCAAGTCGATCGACCACTTCTCGTACGTGACGAGCACGGTCGTCACCCCGGTCTTCCTGGTGGCGGGGACGTACTTCCCGCTGGACGGCCTGCCGGAGTGGGCGCAGGTGGCGGGCCATTTCAACCCCCTCTACCACTGCGTCGAGCTCGTCCGCCACGCCTCGTTCGGGTGGGACGGCTGGGCCGACTTGGGTCACCTGGGCGCGCTCGTCCTGTTCGGAGTCGTCATGTGGCGCCTCGCGATCTGGCGGACCACGGTTCGCCTGATCACCTAGTGCTCTGTCTCACGAATAGCTTGACGATATGGCGAGTGAAAAACCCGCCGGACAAGGACGCAGCCTGCAGCCCATACTGGACAGTATGGGCAAAGGTGAGGACACAGCTCCCGGGCCGATTGCTCCCCGACGAACGAGCCAAATCCGGCGGAGTTTTGCAGCCGCCAGATCGCAAGCTATTTGTGAGTCAGAGCACTAAACCGGCGACGCGACCGTCCGCGGGGTGGCGCCGGCCGCCAGGTAGGCCCGCCAGCCGCCGAGCGCCGTGATCTCTTCCGCGCCACTCAACGCGCGCGGCTCGCAGACGAACCCGTTGACGTGCTCGGCATCGCCCAGCCGCACGGTTCCGATTGCGAGCGGCGGCGGCACCTCGGCGACGAAGCTGCCGAACTCCGCCTCCCCCATCTCCCACACCTCGACCTCGATCGCGCGTGCGCCGGGCGCACCGGGGGCGTGAACCAGGCCCGGCTTGGCCGGATCGCCGCCGGGCAGGCGGAACAACCGGTACTCGGCCGCGGTGCGGGTCAGCGTGACGAGCCGGGCGCCGCGCCCGGTGAGCTGATGGTTGAGCGGCTGGCCGGACAGGTGCGCACCCACGACCGCGAGCCGGACACGGCGGCCGTCGCGCCGCGACTGCTCGAACCGCTCGGCCAGGTCGCACAGGAAGGCGTCCTCCATCGCCGGGGCGACGAGCTGCAACCCGAACGGCACGCCGCCGGGCCACGTCCCCGCCGGGACCGAGATCGCGCACAGGTCCATCAGGTTGACGAAGCGCGTGTAGAGCCCGAGCTGGGCGTGGACGCCGTGCGGGTCCTCCGCAACCTCGTCGTGGGTGGGCGCGAGCACGACCGTCGGCAGGGCCAGGACGTCGATCGCCGCCCAGGTCGGGCGGGCCGCGTCGATCTGCTCGGTCAGCTCGTAGAAGCCACGGAACGTGTCCACCGCCGAGAGATCCGATGCGCTCAGGATGACCTCGCGCACGACCGGGTCCAGCGTCGCGTCCTTATGTGAGCGCACGAACTGCCCGACCGCGGCATATCGCTCGGCCACCCAGGGCCCGCCGTAGAGCAGCCCGCCGGAGGCGGCGAACGGCGCAAAGTCGACGTCGACGACGGTGGCGCCCAACCGGCGCAGGTGATCCACCGCCTCGCGAAAGAGCGTCGCCGCCTGCGCATCGCCGAAGAACTCCAGTTGCTCGGCCCGCGGAACACCGACACGGGGGGCGGCCAACCTGACGAGCGCGTCCGAGCCGACCCGCTGCTCGCCGCGACGTGCATGGGCGGGATCGACCATCGCCGCCAGCGCGATCCGCGCCACCCTGACCGTCCGCGCGAACACCGACACGCAGTCCAGGCTGCGGCAGGCGGGAACGACGCCGGCCGTGGACACGAGGCCGCGGGTGGGCTTGAGCCCGACGATGCCGTTGAGGGCCGCGGGCACCCGCCCCGACCCCGCCGTGTCCGTGCCCAGCGCGATCGTGCAGTCCCCGCGCGCCACGGCCAGCGCCGAGCCCGACGACGAGCCGCCCGAAACGACACTCGGGTCCGCGACGCTCGAGAGCGCGCCGTACGGCGACCGCGTCCCCACCAGTCCCGTCGCGAACTGATCCATGTTCGTCTTGCCGAGCACGACCGCGCCGGCAGCCGTCAGATGAGCCACGCACTGCGCGTCCGCGGCCGGCGCGTACGCGAACTCGGGGCAGCCCGCGGTCGTCGGCAGCCCCGCCACGTCGATGTTGTCCTTGACCCCGACGGTCATCCCGGCCAGCGCGCCCTCGCCAGCCGGGGCGGCCGCGATCTCCTGGGGCGTCCGCCGCGAGATCCAGACGAGCGGCTCATCAGAGGCCCCACCTGGATCGACCTGGGTCGGAGTACTCACACCGCCCCGATCGCGTCCAGGAACGCCGACGACGGCGCGACGGCGCCGAACACGCCGCCCTGCATGGTCACCATCTTGAGCGCCGCCAGGTAGTTGCCGTGGTCGGTCGCGCCGGTGCAGTCCTCGAGCAGCAGGCACTCGGTCGGCCAGGTCGGGCCGGCGCCGTTCTCGCCGAGCACGGCGTGGACCTCTCCCGGGCGAAGGCTCACGCTCACCGCGTCGTTCGCGGCCAGGTTGCCGAACCTGATGGTCAGGTCATCAGCGGCGAGCAGGGGCGAAATATCGTCCGCGCGCCGGCTCGCGTCAGGGCGCGAGACGTCTGTCGAGGAAAGTGCCGACTGCATGCTGGTTGTATACAGCCGGCGTTTTGGACCCCGCTTTGGTCACACGGCCAACGCTTGACCCGACTGGTTGGGACGCGCTGAGAGTCAGCCCCCGGCGGACGCGCGGCGTGACGGGCGCCGTCGCCGCGACGCGACGGGGCGCGCGAGGTCCTTCGCCGCCTGGGCCGCGGCCGCGACGACCGACCGCTGTGACTCGCTGATGTGGCTGTGCATCAGTGCCCCGGCCAGGTCCTGGTCGCCTCGTCGCACCGCGTCCAGGATGGCCAGGTGCTGCTGTCGCGTCACGGCCACGCGCGCCGGGTCCAGGAAGTCGTACACACGGACGAACCGGATTCGGGCGTTGATCGCATCGAGCATCGACACGAGCTGGGCGTTGCCGGCGACTCCGGCCAGTTCGCGATGAAAGGCCTCGTCTTTGTATACAACCGTCTCACTGGCGCGTGGGATCTCGTCGCACCATTCCGCGGCGATGCGGTCGATCACCTCGCCGGCGGGCGCAGAGGCCGCACGACGCACGGCCAATACCTCGAGCGCGCGCCTGATGTCGTACAGATCGTCGATCTCGGACTCGCTGATCGGCGGCACCCGATAGCCGTGATGCGGGCGGTGCGTGAGCAACCCTTCCTCGGCGAGCCGGCGGCACGCCTCGCGAACCGGTGTGCGGGAGACCGAGTAATGCGATGCCGCCCATTCCTCGGTGACGCGATCGCCGGGACGAATCCGGCCGCGCAGGAGATCCCTGCGGATGCGTTGGTAGACCGTCTCCGCGAGCAGCGCTCGTTCGCCCATCCCCGTCCCAGTGTCGCCGACACCGGGACGCTACCGGGCGGCGACCCCCCCGCACCCGGGTTTGCAACGGATCAGGCGGCCAGCAGGCGTTCGGTCATGGTGTCGAGCGGCTCGGGGCGACCGGTGACGTTCCAGATCACCTCGCACAGGGTGTCGTAGCGCAGACGGTCGGCCTCGCGCTGGGCCTTGGTCTTCTTCTTCGGCTTGCCGGCGTCTGTGACCATCGTCTCGGTCAGGACCTCCGTCCGGACGCCGTCGAGCATCCAGTGCACCGTGCTGATCGGGTCGTACATTGCGCTCACGCTCGAACAACTCCTTTGTCGTGGTGTGCCGACTGCATGTTGACGGCAGAGCGGTGTGCCGTGATTGGCCCGATGGCGGGGGATACCACCCGCCGAGTGGGTCGCATGTCCACCGCCTGCGGATCGTCCACACCAGGGACGGGGCGCCTGGACCTGATCGCCGGCCTGGGTTAGCGTGGACGGCAGGACACAGCGATCCGCACGAGACCGAGGAGGCCACGCCATGTGCCGCAACATTCGCACGCTCCACAACTTCGATCCGCCGGCGACCGAGGCCGAGGTGCAGGCCGCCGCGCTTCAGTTCGTACGCAAGCTCAGCGGCACGACCCGCCCGTCACAAGCCAACACCGATGCGTTCGACCGCGCGGTGGCGGCCGTGACCGAGGTGTCGATGCGGCTGCTCGACGAGCTCTCCACGACCGCCCCGCCCAAGAACCGCGAGGTCGAGGCGGCCAAGGCCCGTACCCGCGCCGCCAAACGCTACGCCGCCTAGTCGACCTTCTTGGGGACGAGGCTCAAACCGGGCCGCCGCCGAATCCGATCTCGTTGCCGTCAGGGTCGTGGAACGTGACCTTGCGGACGCCGTTGTCGTAGGTCTCTCGCGTCGTGGGCTCGATCCCGCGGGCGACGATCGCCTCGACGACGGCGTCGAGGTCGTCCACAAAGATTGTGACAGCCCCGTGGCCGGCGTTCTCCGGCTGCTCCTCGACGGCGATGGACCGGTTCTCGGCCAGCTCCCATACCTCCTCCGTGTCGTGAGCCACGAAGGAGGGCTCACCGAGGAGCCGCACGTACCACGCCTTCGCGGCTTGAAAGTCCCGCACGTGGATCTCAGCGAAGAGCGCGAGTGCCATCCGATCATCGTACGGATCTTGCCTTCGCCCAACGCCCGATCGTCGGTCGAAGTACATGCAACGAGCACTCGCAGCCCGCATCCTTGGACGGTCGGGCGCGCGATGTCACC
>JBKKDD010000160.1:0-2536 GCA_046708705.1 Miltoncostaeaceae bacterium
CCAGGGCACGTGAGGTGAACATTCAAGTTCGCCTTCCTGACCAGTGGGTACCTGAGTCCGCGTCGTATCCCACTGAGAATGCTATCCTCCGTGGCATGACACGTGTGCGGATCTCAACGACCGTCGACGCTGACCGGCTCGCTCGCGCCCGGCACCTGGTCAACACACGCGATGCCGAGATGATCGATCGTGCGCTTCAAGCGCTCATCGATCAGCTCGAAGCGCAGGCCGAGCGAGACGTCTTGACGCGGCTTCCGTATGACACCGACCCGGAGTTGGTGCTGCCCGACGTGCCGATGACCGCGGTGCTGCCGTATGACGGCGAGGTGCCGCCCGAGATTGCCGAGCTCGCTCGGCGGCGTCGGGTCGCGCGCACGGGGTGATCGACCTCGAGCACGGGCAGGTGTGGTGGGCGGACCTGCCGCAGGAGAAGGTGCGCCCCGTCGTCGTGCTCACCCGCGGTCGCGTCGCGCCGCTGTTGCGCCGTGTACTGGTTGCGCCCGTGACGACGACGGTGCGCAGCCTGCGGTGCGAGGTCGTCCTCGGAGCGGACGAAGGCGTGGTGAACGGGTCGGTCGCGAATCTCGACAACGCACAGCTTCTCGACGTCGACTTGCTGCTGGCGCGGGCGGGTGCCGTCCCGATCCATCGATGGACGGAGTTCTGTGCTGCCATGGCATACGTGATGGCCTGCCCGACGCGGTAGCCGAGGCCCGGCAGGCGTTGGGGCGAGGGTCGTCCCCCTCGCCTCGAAACCCCAGGAGATGATCAAGCTCCGGCGACACCCTTGCGGTCGCCTCCGGGGAACGGGGCGGGGCAGGCCGACGCACCAGGGATGCCGTCGCGGCCCACGAGGGTGACTTGGGCGGATGGATCGTCGGGCGGCCGGCGGCCAGCGCGGCCAACGACAACGACCCGATCCAGCCGGGGGCGTCGGCTTCGTCGACGGTCCCGGCGTGGCGACCGATGACACGCTGCTCGGGGCCTTCGGCTTCGAGGGCGTGACCAACTGCGTGACGCAGGCGTCGCTGGTGGGCGACGCGCTCACCTACCTCGGTGGAGGCACGGTCCCGACCGCGGCACGGGCGGGTCGGTGATCGCGCACCGTTAGGGCGGGCGGCCGTCCGGGAGTCCCGCAAGGCCGTCGAAACTTCGGTTCCGGCGGCCTTGCTCGCGTATGGGACGACTCGTGCCTGCCTGCCTGGCCGCCGCGGAGGACGGGCGTGCGCCTGTCGCTCCGAGGCGGTCTCCAGCGCGCCGGGTGCCTACCCGCCCAGGGGGGCCCAGAACACGTGGGTCAGGCGGGTGACCCCGCCCGGGAGGTGGTCGACGTAGACGGAGCCGTTCGCACGGCTCGCCTGCGAGAAGGGCTTGGCGTTGCCGGGGAGCGTTCCGGTCGAGCCGGCGATCGTCGTCGAGCTGTCCAGGTGCGTGTAGATCGACGCGAGCTCGCCATAGTCGTGCGCGTTCGGAGCGACATTCGCCGGGCCATACGCACCGCCGCCGTCGGCATCGCTGGTGTAGTCCATGCACGTGCCCAGGTTCGGCGCGGTGAAGCCCTCGTCTTGGTGGTCCAGGCCCAGGGTGTGCCCGATCTCCTGGCAGGTGACGAGCGCGCGCCACTCAGGGGTGTTGTAGGTCGTGGTGTTGTAGTACGTGTCGTTGAGCTTGACGTATCCCTGGGTGATGTGGGTGCCCGAGAGGTAGATCCCCGCGACGCCGAGCCAACCGTTGTTGCCGTACGTGTAGTTGCAGACCCGCACCTGGCCGGCGACGGGGGCGCACCGCTGCCTCGTGCGCTTCTCGGTCGATCCCGGGGTCACGACGGTGTCGAGCACGTCCGACTTGGTCCAATCACCGCTGGCGGTCATCAGCGTCGCGTCCCATCCGGTGGTGGCGCTGTCGACGAGCGTGATCGTGAAGGGGTTGCTCGTGCGCGCCCAGTGGTACCCGCCCCACGAATGATTCGCCAACGCGGCGGATGCGAGCACCGCGAACCCCGCGATGAAGATGACGAGCCGTTTCATGATTCCTCCCTGAATGTGCGAATCGCTACGTATTTAGCAGGTCGGGCGAAGCTGTCAAATCCTAAGCTGCTCGATCCGGCTCTCCCGTTCCGGAGGCGTTGCCCGCCTCCAGGGCCAGAGCCGCGTTGACCAGGGCCAGGTGGGTGAAAGCTTGCGGCATGTTGCCGAGCTGGCGGTTCGCGGCCGGGTCGTACTCCTCGGACAGCAGGCCCACGTCATTGCGCAGATCGAGCAGGCGTTCGAAGAGCTCCCGCGCCGCGACGTGCTGGTTCTGCATCGCGAGTACCGATACGAGCCAGAAGGAGCACGGCAGGAACACCCCCTCGCCCGCGGCGATGCCGTCCACCGCGCCGTCGGGGTGGGGCAGGTAGCGCTGCACCAGGCCGTCCAGGGTCAGCTCGCCCCGGATCGCCGCGACGGTCGCCACCACGCGCGAATCGTCGGCCGGAAGGAACCCGACCAGCGGCATCATCAGCAGGCTCGCGTCCAGGTGAGGTGATCCGTAGGAC
>JBKKDD010000161.1:0-3212 GCA_046708705.1 Miltoncostaeaceae bacterium
AAGGATGCACCCTGCGGGTGCTCCCCCGCACCCGCCTGGCTCGGCGCCCGCACGCCCCACATCCACGAATGTCGGTGGATCCAGGCTAAGCCTCCTTGGGCGTCAGACCGTACGTGCGCTCGAGCCATGCCGGCAGGACCGCGGCAACGATCCGCCCCGGCCCCTTGACAAACACACGTCCATATCAGCCCATCGTCAGTAGTGGATGCGGGGCGTGCGGGCGCCGAGCCAGGCGGGTGCGGGGGAGCACCCGCAGGGTGCATCCTTCGGGTCGACACCGAACCCGCATGGCGACGGCGATCCGCGCGCCTCCGCGCCGCGAGGGGCGGTTGATTCAGGCTGAGCCTCAAGCCATGGGGTGAACATGCCGATGACAGGGTGTCCGTTTCCTCCCCCGGACCCCGAAGGAGACCTCCCATGTCGCGTCCAGACCCCGCTGTCGAGCTCAAGGCATTGACGGCGATGGCCCTCGATCTGACCCGTGCCGACCCCGACCGCTCACCCGGCATGCGTCTGCGCAGGTGGCATCGCGAGCTGGCAGAGGTGCTGGGCGACAGTGCCGAGCCCATCGAGACCAACCGCGACCTGTTGCGCGAAGCCATCCGCCTGTCGCGCTCCCAGTCGGAGCCCGTCGCGAAGTAAACGAGAGAAGGAGCCTGCGTTAGGCGCCGTTGCTGGTCGGGTCCCCCAACGCGCGCGGGCCGTCCTGCGCGCCGCCTGTCGCCAGATCGACGCGTCCCGACGCCACGGCGGCGGGATCCCCGATCGCGAACTCCCTGTGCGCGCCGAGCCGCCTGAAGCGCTCGCGGCGCTGACGTAGCCGGTCGGGCGTCGCAATCGCCCGCAGATCCTTGAACTGACGCTGCAGGTACTGGTCGAGCAGGCGCGCGGCCTCGTCGTGATCGCGGTGGGCGCCGCCCTTGGGCTCGGGGACCACCGCGTCCACGATGCCGAACCGGTAGCAGGTCGCCGCGGTCGGCTTGAACGCGCCTGCCGCCAGCCGCGCCTTGGCCGCGTCGCGCCACAGGATCGCGGCGCCGCCCTCGGGTGAGATGACCGAGTAGGTCCCGTTGGCCAGGATCAGGACGCGGTCCGCCACGCCGATCGCGAGCGCACCGCCTGAGGAGCCCTCGCCGACGATCACGGCGACTGTGGGCACCGGGATGCGCACCATCGCCGCGATGCTGCGCGCGATCGCGCCGCCCTGACCGCGTTGCTCGGCGCCGGCGCCGGGGAACGCCCCGGGCGTGTCGATCAGCGTCACCAGAGGGATGTCGAGCTTCTGCGCGAGCGCCATGATCCGCAACGCCTTGCGGTAGCCCTCAGGGCTCGGCATCCCGAAGTTACGGTAGGTCCGCTCCTGGGTGTCGCGGCCCTTCTGCTCGCCGATGAACGCCACCGGCTCGTCGTTGTAGCGGCCGATCCCGCAGATGATCGCCGGGTCGTCGCCGAACGCACGGTCGCCGCGAAGCTCCTCGAAGTCGCTACACAGGCGCGTGATGTAGTCCAGCGGGTACGGGCGGTCTTGGTGGCGGGCGAGCTGGATCGCGTCCCAACTGGAGGAGGTCTCCTCGGGAGCACCCTGGATCTTGTCGGCGATGCGACGGACGAACCTGCCTCCGGCGGACTTCGCGCTCATTGGTCCTGCCCGTCGTCGCGGCCATCGTTGCCCGTGATGCGGTCGGCGATCTTGCGCGGCAGGCGGGGCAGGCGATGGGTCACCGTGTGCGCCACGCCCTGTGCGACCTTGCCGACCACTTCACCGCTGGCCTGGGTCCAGTGGAACGGGAACGCAGCGGCGGCCTCGAGGCCCGGGCGGTGCATGATCCGCATCACCGTGGCGAGGCGCTCGGGAAGCTCGCGGCGATCCACGACGTCGTCGATCTGGCCGTTGTGCAACTGGCTCTCGGCCAGGCCGAAGTCGGGAGGGAGCTTCTCGCGCGTGGTCTGTTCGATCACGCGGGGGCCGGAAAACGCGATGAGCGCACCCGGCTCCGCGTAGGTGACGTCGCCGAGCGCGGCGAACGACGCCCAGACCCCACCGGTGGTGGGATGGCAGAGCACGACGATGAGCGGCAGCCGCGCGTCGTTCATGTCCTCGAACGCGACCACGGTCTTCGCCATCTGCATCAACGCGAGCACGCCCTCCTGCATGCGGGCGCCGCCCGACGCAGTGATCGTGATGAGCGGCACGCCGAGCTCGATCGCCCGGTCGCACGCCCGCGCGATCTTCTCGCCGACGACCGACCCCATGCTGCCGCCCATGAACGCGAAGTCCATGACCGCCGCGACACATGCCTGTCCCCCGACCGTGAGCTCGGCCACCACGACGGCCTCGCCCAGATCGGTCGTCGTCTCGGCCTTTCGCGCGCGCTGCGGATACGGCTCGAGGTCGACGAACTGCAACGGGTCGGAGGCCCGAAGCTCCGTCCAGAGCTCCCGCCAACGCCCGTCGTCGGCCATGTGGTCCAGGCGACCGCGCGCCGTGATCGCAAAGTGGTGGCCGCACGCGGTGCAGACACGCGCGTTGCGGGTCATCTCCTCGGCGCGGTAGTGGCTCTCGCACTTGGGACAGGTCGCGTCCGCACCGGGTTTGCGGGTGGGCGCCTTCTCGGACATGTGCGCGATCCGCTTGAGCCGATCGACGCTGACGTGAACGCGTTTATTGGACACCCCGTCGATTATGACACCCGAGCCCCCGGGCGTTTCATCGCGTCCCGCGACCAGGGTGTTGATCGTGGGGTTCCGCCCCTGTGAAAACACCGATACTTGAGCGATGACCGGGTCGGGCTCGACGCGGGCGATACGGATGGCACACCGGCTTCCAGCCGAGGCGTTCGTCGTGCTGGGCGCAGTCTCGCAGTACGTCGGCGCCGCGTGGGCGGTGAAGATCTTCGACGAGTTGGACGCGAGCGCGGTCGCGTGGCTTCGCGTCGTGTTCGCCGCGCTCCTCGCCGTGCTCGTGGCGCGTGTCTGGCGCCGGGCGTGGTCGCCGCGCCGGTCAGCGGTCCGGCCTGGGGCGATCTCGGCCTGCTCGGGATCCTCGTCCTGGTGGGGTTGCTCTCCAACGTCGTCCCGTATGGCCTGGACCAGGTGGTGATGCGACGCCTGGACCCGTCGCGGTTCGCGCTGCTCCTGGCGCTGCTGCCGGTGACGGCCGCGGTCGTCGGCGCGGTCGCCCTGAGCCAACAACCCACCACCGTCGAGCTGGT
>JBKKDD010000162.1:0-3849 GCA_046708705.1 Miltoncostaeaceae bacterium
TCGTAGTCGCGCGCCGACGCGGGCGTGGCCTGGTGGCCGCGGCCGTTGACGTTCTGCGCGAACAGGGCGGCGGCGTGTCCGGCGCGCCTGCCGAAGACCACCGTCTCGAGCAGCGAGTTGCCGCCGAGGCGGTTGGCGCCGTGCACCGAGACGCAGGCGCACTCGCCCGCGGCGTAGAGGCCCGGCATATGCGGCGCGGCGCCCCAGTTGTCCACGTGGACGCCACCCATGTGGTAGTGGGCGCCCGGCCGGATCGGGATCGGCGCGTCGATCGGGTCGACGCCGGCGAACGCGATCGCGAGCTCCCGGATCTGCGGCAGCCGCTCCTTGATGCGGTCGGCGCCCAGGTGGCGCAGATCGATGAACACGCAGCCGTTCTCGTCCCCGCGCCCCTCCAGGATCTCGGTCGCCTCGGCGCGGCTGACCACGTCGCGCGACGCGAGCTCCAGCTTGTTCGGCGCGTACTTGGCCATGAACCGCTCGCCGTCCTTATTGAGCAGGTAGCCGCCCTCGCCCCGCGCGCCCTCGGTCACCAGCACGCCGTTGGTCTTGAGCGTGGTGGGGTGGAACTGCATGAACTCCATGTCCTTGAGCGGCACCCCGGCCGCCAGCGCCAGCCCCATGCCGTCACCCGTGGACGAATGCGAGTTGGTGGACGGCCGGTACACGCGGCCGGCGCCGCCGGTGGCCAGGATGACGGCCTTGGCCCCGATCGTCTCGATCGTGCCGTGGATCATGTCGTAGGCCACGACCCCGCAGCATGCGCCGTTGCCGTCCGGCACCAGCTCGGTGACGAAGAACTCCTCGTAGGTCGGGATGTCGTACTTGACGCAGACCGTCCACAGCGTGTGCAGGATGACCCGGCCCGTGATGTCCGCGGCGAAGCAGGTGCGCGGGAACCCGGCGCCGCCGAACGGCCGCTGCGCGATCCTGCCGCTGGTCTCGTCGCGGCTGAACACCGCGCCCCAGTGCTCGAGCTGAATGATCTCGCCGGGCGCGCCCTCGCACAGGATCGCGATGGCGTCCTGATCGCCGATGTAGTCGGAGCCCTTGACCGTGTCGAACGTGTGGTTCTCGGGAACGTCGTCCGTCTCGTTGCCGAGCGCGGCGTTGATGCCGCCCTGCGCGGCGCCCGAGTGACTGCGCACCGGGTGGACCTTGGTGACCAGCGCCACGTCCACTCCGGCCTCTTTGGCTGCGATGGCCGCCCGCATCCCGGCCAATCCAGCTCCCACCACCACGACGTCATGCGTCCGCACGCTGCGATCTCCTCCGACTTGAGGTACCCAGTGACTCTATCGGACGGCGCTGCGCACGCTCGCGCCGAATGCCTCCGATCGGCCCGCCTGGCGAGGGCAACTGTCCCGGTCAGTCGCGGTCCGCGCCGGATGCGTATCGTCGCCCTCGACGGTCAGATTCACCGGATGATGCACGGAACGCCGCCTCGCCGAGCGCGATCGCGCCCAGCGGCCCGGCGCCGGACCCGAGGCCCGGGGGGACGACGAAGTCCGCGGTGGCGTGCTCCGAGAGGCCTGGGTAGGACCCCAGCGTCGCGACGAGCCGCGCCCGCAACGCGGGGAACAGGCCCGGCAGGTTGGCCACGCCACCGCCGACGACGATGCGCTGGGGGGCGAGGGTGTAGACGATGTTGCGAAGCCCGGCCGCGAGGTACGTCGCCTCCAATGCGACCGCCCGCTCCAGCCGCTCACCGGACATCGTCTCGGCGCCCTCGCCCCAGCGGGCGGCCATGGCCGAGCCGCTCGCCATGCCCTCGAAGCAGTCGCCGTGGAACGGGCAGACGCCGGCGAAGTCGTCGTCCGGGGAGCGCGGAATGGCGAGGTGCCCCATCTCGGGGTGGACCAGGCCGTGGACGGGCTGCCCAGCGACGACCGCACCACCGCCGATGCCCGTGCCCACGGTGATGTAGACGAAGTTGTGCAGCCCGCGCGCCGCGCCCCACCTGCCCTCGGCCAGCGCGGCGCCGTTGACGTCGGTGTCGAATCCGATCGGTACGTCGATGGCCGCGCGCACCGGCCCGACCAGGTCCGTGAACGACCAGCCGGCCTTGGGCGTCGAGACGACGTGGCCGTAGCGGGCGTCGGCACTGCGCAGCTCGATCGGCCCGAACGACGCGATCCCGATGGCGTCCAGGCTGCCCCCGTCCGCGACGAACTCGGTGAAGAACGCGATGGCCCGGGCGATCGTCTCGCCGGGCGCCGCGGTCGCGAAACGGGTCTCCTGGACGATCTCGCCGGAGCCGGTCGCCACGAGGCAGACGAACTTTGTGCCGCCGGCCTCGATGCCGCCGATCAGGGCCTTGTCAGTGCCGGGCGATGTGCCTGGACTCATCGGGAACTATCCTTTCGGGTGTCAACAGGGGCGGGGACGCGCGTGGGCGAGACGCTGGTGGACATCGGGACGGCGGCGTCCGTGGCGTCGAGGATGGAGGGATCATGGCGGTGAGATGGGGCCTGATCTCGACGGCGCTCATCAACGAGCTGATCCTGCAGGGCGCCCGCGCCTCGGATCGCGTCGAGATCGGCGCGGTGGCCAGCCGCACGCAGGAGCGCGCCGAGGCGTATGCGCGGGCCAACGACATCGGTCGCGCCCACGGCAGCTACGACGCACTGATCGCCGACCCCGACATCGACGCGGTGTATATCTCGACGCCGAACGGCTCGCACGTCCCGCTGACGATGGCCGCGCTCGCGGCCGGCAAGCACGTCCTGGTCGAGAAGCCGTTCAGCCGTCACGCCGATCAGGTCGAGCGTGCGTGTGCGCTGGCCGAGGCGAACGACGTGCTCCTGTCCGAGGCCTTCATGTGGCGTCACAACCCGCAGACGGCGCGTTTGGTCGAGCTCGTCCGCGACGGCGCGGTCGGCAGGCTGGTCGCGGTGCGGGCGACGTTTGCTCATTTGCTCGCGGTTGTCCGCGGGTCTGACGACACGCGGTTCGATCCGGCGCTGGACGGCGGCTCCATGATGGACGTCGGCTGTTACTGCCTCAGCGGCATCAGGCTCATGACCGGGGCCGAGCCCGAGCGTGTCAGCGCCGAGCAACTCACCGGGCCGAGCGGCGTCGACGTCGCGTTCGCGGCGACGATGCGCATGGGCGGCGGCGTCCTCGGCCAGTTCGAGTGCGGCTTCATCACCCCTCTTCGCGACGAGCTGGAGGTCATCGGCGAGGAGGGCTCGCTCTACGTCGACGATCCGTGGCACGCACGGGTACCCGGCATCGAGGTCCGCCGCGCCGACGGGACTGAGCGCGTGCTCACCCCCGTCGCCGACTCGTACCGGCTTGAGCTCGAGAACGTGACCGACGCGATCGAAGGTCGTGCGCCGCTGTTGGTCGGACCTGACGACGCCCGCGCCCAGGCTCGCGGCATCGAGGCGCTCTACCGGTCAGCGGAATCCGGCACGAGCGTCACGCTGGGCTGACAGAACCGGCCGGGTTCGCGCTCAGGGGGCGCGTGATCTGCCGGGCGGGAGCGGTGGCCGGGGGTACCCGTACCCTGTAGAACGCCACGTTGACGAACGGCGGATCCCGAGTTGTTGCGCTCTGCGCCCGAGAGATGACCCATCCTGGATCAGCTCGTGCTCGTGCTTGCTGGTTTATGTCCGTTTCTGCCGTACGGCGAGTCGCAACTGCCTGCCGCGGTCCCAAGTGAGCGATCGCCGGAGCGTGTCGGGGAGCGTCTGGATGGTGGTGCCAAGCGCCTCGCGGACCTTGTCGGCGCACGGTATCCATCGGGCAGGGCGACGAGCAGACGTAGCGGCTGGTGCGTCTGTGAGCGTGCCGATCGCGCTGGGGCGTGTGCCCATGAGCAAGTCGCCTTCCCAGTGGACTGGC
>JBKKDD010000163.1:0-7931 GCA_046708705.1 Miltoncostaeaceae bacterium
GCGACGCCGAGGGCGTCCACGACGCCGGTTCCGCGGCAGCCGGCCCGCCCAGCAGGTGCCGGCGGGCGAGCGCGGCGCCGGCTCCCAGGCCTGCGCCTGCGGCGGTGGCGACGAACAGGCGGGCGATTGCCTTGAACACGAACGGCCTCCTTGAGGGGCGATCACGCTCATCGTAGAGATGTGTGTCGACGGATGACACACAATCGGTTTGGATTGGCACAGTTCGAGGGAGACGTGTGACACTTCGCTGGTATATTGTCGCGCCTGCTCACACCGGGAAACCGTTGTGCGCGCCGGGCGCACCGCCCGATCGTTCTCGCCACACCTGGAGGCCTCGCATCAACCCGTACGAGATCATGTTCATCCTCAACCCCGAGGTCGGTGGCGAGCGCCAAGACGACATCGTGGCCCGCGTCCGCCAGCTCGTCGTCGGCTCCGACGGCACGGTTGCGCACCTGGACGACTGGGGGGAGCGCCGCATCTCGTTCCCGATGGGTGGTCAGGCCACCGGCCGCTACATGGTGATGACGTGCGATGCCCCGGGGAGCGTGCTCGACGAGGTCGAGCGCGTCCTGTCGATCAACAAAGACGTGGTCTTGCGCTCCCAGACGATCCGTCTGAGCAAGGCGCAGGCCGAGATCCAACGCGAGAAAGGCGCGCAGCCGCCGGTCGACGACCGGTCGGACGGAGACTCGCCGTTCCCGCGCGCACCGCGTCCTCAGCGCCGCCGAGCCCGTTAGCCAACGCTGAGAGGAGCGAGCAGTGCCAGCAGATCTGAACCGCGTGACCCTCGTCGGTCGCCTGACGCGCGACCCTGAGCTTCGCCACACCGCCGGCGGCGACGCCGTGTGCTCCATGCGCTTGGCCGTCTCCAGCCGCTCACGCGGCGACGACGGTCAGTGGGGCGACAAGTCCAACTACTTCGACGTCGTCGTGTTCGGCCGTCAGGCCGAGACAGCCAGTAACTACCTGGCCAAGGGCCGGCGCATCGGCGTCGACGGGCGCCTGTCGTGGCGGGAGTGGGAGGCTAAGGACGGCGGCGGCAAGCGCCAGTCCACCGAGATCGTTGCCAACGACATCTTCTTCCTCGACTCACGGGGCGAGGGTGGCGGTGGCGGCGAGGGTGGCGGTTGGTCCCCGCCCGCGGGCAGCGACCTGCCCGTCGACACGAGCGACATGACCCCGGCCGCGCCGGCCGGCGACGACGACATCCCCTTCTAGGCTTCGGAGACTCAGCGAATGCAGGCGATCCTTCTCAAAGAGGTCGACGGGCTCGGCAAGGCCGGCAACGTCGTCAACGTCAGCCGCGGCTATCTGCGCAACTACTTGCTGCCGCGCAAGCTGGCCGAGCTCGCGACCGCTGCCCGCATCGCCGAGGTCGAGCGGCGCATGGAGGCCGACCGTGCCGCGATCGCCAAGCGCGCGGCCGAGGCCGAGCAGATCGCGGACCTGCTCAACCGCACGATCCTGACGCTCAAGGCCAAGGCCGGAGCCGACGGACGCCTGTTTGGCTCGATCACCTCGCAGGACATCGTGGACGCGATCCGCGACGCCCGCCAGATCGACATTGACCGGCACGACGTCACGATCGACCCGCCGATCCGCCAGACGGGCACCTACAGCGTGCCCGTCCAGGTGGTATCGGGGGTCGTCGCCGAGGTCAAGACGATCGTCAGCCCGCTGGTCGACGGGGAATCCTGAGCGAAACCCGCGCCCCGGAACGACCTGGCGGCACCGTGATGGCCGAGCGCGTCGCCGCACCCCAGAACCTCGAAGCCGAGCAGCACCTGCTGGGCGCCCTCATGGACGCCTCCGGCTACTTCGCCGAGGCGCTCAGCATCGTCGATGTCGAGGACTTCTACCGTGAGAACCACCGCCTGATCTTCCAGGCGATGCTGGACCTGTTCCACACCGGCCAGCCGATCGAGCCGCTGACGGTCATCGAGCAGCTCACCAAGTCCGGCACGATCGAGACCGCGGGCGGCAAGGGCGGCGTGCTGGACCTGGTCCAGACGCCCTACATCGCCGCGAGCTACCGCACCTACGGCGAGATCGTCCACGACACCGCCACCCAGCGGCGGCTCTTGCGCATCAGCCAAGAGATCGAGGGCATCGTCGCGGGGCGCGCCGGCGAGACCGACGACATGGTGCAGCGCGCGGAGGACCTGGTCTACGGGCTCTCACAGGAATCGGTGCGCGGGGACTTCGTCGATGCCAAACGTCTTGTCGACAGCAGCCTGGACCGGCTCGTCGCGGCGTCGGAGCGCGGCGTCGAGATCACCGGCCTCGCCACCGGCTTCGCCGAGCTCGACAAGATGACCGGGGGGCTTCGCCCGGCCAACCTCGTCGTCGTGGCCGCCCGCCCCAGCATGGGCAAAACCGCGCTGGCGCTCGGCATGGCCGCCAACGCGGCGCTGGACGACGACAAGACCGTCGCGATCTTCAGCATCGAGATGTCGGCCGACGAGATCGTCGGGCGCATGCTGTCCTCGGTCGCCATGGTCGACGGCAGCCGCCTGCGCACCGGGCGGCTCTCGCAGGACGACTGGCCGCGAATCGGACAGGCCGCCGACCGACTCGGCAAGGCCAAGCTGTTCATCGACGACTCCGAGGGTGTCACGGTCGCCGAGATGCGCACCAAGGCGCGCCGGCTCAAGAGCCGCTTCGGCCTGGACCTCGTGATCGTCGACTACATCCAGTTGATGGAGGGCGCCCCCGGCCGCGGCCGTCGCGACGAGAACCGGGTGCAGGAGATCTCGACGATCTCGCGTGGCCTCAAGCTGATGGCCCGTGACCTGGACGTGCCGCTGATCTGCGTGTCGCAGCTCAACCGCTCTCCTGACTCACGGCCGGACAAGCACCCGCTGCTGTCGGACCTGCGGGAATCCGGGGCGATCGAGCAGGACGCCGACCTGGTGCTGATGCTCTACCGCGACTCCTACTACAACAAGGAGTCCGAGGAGAAGGGCCTGACGGACCTCGACATCGCCAAACACCGAAACGGCCCTACCGGCCGCGTCAAGCTCGCGTTCATGGACCGCTACGCCAAGTTCGGCAACCTCGCCGCCGAGGGTCGGGACGGGGAGCACTAAGTGCTCGCTTTCGTAAGTACGGCGACGTATCCCGCGCGAAAACCGAGCCAGGCAAGGACGGGGTGTCTTGCCGCTATCGGTACCCATAACGGCGAGACCGAGGACACCGCCTGGCGACGGTTTGCAGCCGGGAGACGTGGGTGTACTTGCGAGGGTGAGCACTAAATGTCGGCGACGGTGATCGTCGGCGCGCAGTGGGGCGACGAGGGGAAGGGCAAGGTCGTTGACCTGCTCGCCGAGCGCAGTGACGTCGTTGTGCGCTTCCAGGGCGGCAACAACGCGGGGCACACCATCGTCCGGGACGGCGAGACGTTCAAGCTGCACCTGATCCCGTCGGGGATCCTCTACCCCGGCAAGCTCTGCGTCATCGGCAACGGCACGGTCGTGGATCCGGGCGTGCTCTGCGGCGAGCTGGACGCCCTGGAGGCGCGCGGCATCAGCGTGGAAGGGCTGCGCGTGTCGAGCGCGGCGCACCTGATCATGCCCTACCACGTGCTGCTGGACGGAGCGGCCGAGATGCGCCTGGGGCGCTTCTCGATCGGCACCACCCGCCGCGGCATCGGCCCCTGCTACCAGGACAAGGCCGCGCGCCTCGGGATCCGCGCGCAGGACCTGCTCGACCCGGGTATCCTGGTCAGGAAGCTTCGCATCGCGCTCGATCAGAAGAACGAACTGCTGCAGAAGCTCTACGCGATGGAGCCCCTCGACCCCGAGGTCGTGGCCGAGGAAGTCCTGCGCCACGCCGAGCGCCTGCGCCCGTTCATCACCGACACCGGGCTGATGGTCAACCGCGCGCTCGACGCAGGCAAGCGGGTCCTGTTCGAGGGCGCGCAGGGCACCATGCTCGACATCGACCACGGCACGTATCCGTTCGTGACGTCGTCCAACCCGATCGCAGGCGCCGCCTGTACAGGCGCGGGCGTCGGCCCGACCCGCATCGACGGGGTCCTGGGGGTCACCAAGGCGTACGTCACCCGCGTCGGCGAGGGACCGTTCCCGACCGAGCTCGACGACGACGCCGGGCGGCACATGCTGGAGCGCGGCAACGAGTTCGGCACCACCACCGGACGCCAGCGCCGGTGCGGCTGGCTCGATCTGGTCGCCCTGCGCTACGCGGTGCGGACCTCCGGCATCACCGAGGTCGCGCTGACCAAGCTGGACGTGCTCTCAGGGCTGGACACGATCAAGATCTGCGTCGCGTACGAGACCCGCGAGGGGGAGCGCCTGGGCGAGCTTCCCGACAACCAGACGGTGTTCCACTCCTGCCGGCCGGTCTATGACGAGGTGCCCGGCTGGAGCGAGGACATCTCCACGGCGACCGCGCTCGGGGATCTCCCGGAGGGCGCACGCTCCTACGTCGACCGCATCGCCGCGGCGATCGGCGTGCCGATCACGTTGATCGGCACGGGCCAGGGCCGCCACCAGGTCATCGACCACGTGGGGATCTGAGGCAGAATCCCCCGTCAGGGCTTGGTCACCATCGCGAAGACCGCGACGATCAGGACCAGCAGCTCGATGCGGCTGAACAGCAGGATGCGGCTCGTGCGGCGCGAGACCTCCGGGTCGTCCAACCCGCGCTCCCGTACCAATGACTTGATCCGCCCGGACTCGGGTCCCAGGAATGCCATCCCCAGGAAGAACGAGAACAGGAACGCGGCGAAGCCGATCGAGATCCAGGCGGCGCCGAAGTCCCAGTCGCCTTCGACCGCCCCCCAGATGCCGAAGCCGAGCAGCACGATCGAGGCCGGCATGAAGACCCGCAACCCCACCCACTCGGCATCGGCCGTCGTCATGGCCGCGTGCGCAGGATCACCGGCGCGGACCGCCCGGGACGCGAGCACCTGGATCATGACGCCGCCGCCGACCCACACCGTCGCCGCCAGGACGTGCACGAAGATCAGGAACTCGTAGAGCGTCATCGCGCAGGTCCTTTCACCGGGATCGGGGCGAGCGGCTCGGGATCGACTCAGCCGTCGACCAGCCGCATCAGCGACGGAGGGTAGCGATCGCCGCCGATCTCCGCACGCGCGATTTCGTCGAGCTCCGCACGCTCCGCGGTGGTCAGATCCAGGTCGGCGGCGGCGGCGTTGGTGCGCAGATGATGCGCGCTGCGGGTACCCGGGATCGGGATGATCAGATCGCCCTGGGCCAGCACCCACGCCAGCGCGATCTCGGCGGGCTGCACGCCGCGGGCGGTGGCGATCCGCCGGACCCTGACCGCGAGCTCCAGGTTGCGGTCGAGCTGCGCGAGGGCGAAGCGCGGCAGCTTGCGGCGCAGATCCCCCTCGTCCAGATCGGGCTTGGTGTCCAGGCCCCCGGCGAGGAGCCCCCGCCCCAGCGGGCTGAACGCCACCAGCGCGATGCCGAGCTCGGTGAGCGCGGGCAGCACCTCAGCCTCCACGTCGCGGGTCCACAGCGCGTACTCGCTCTGCACCGCCGCAATCGGATGGACCGCGTGCGCGCGGCGGATCGTGGCCGCCGACGCCTCGGACAGACCGAGGTGCCGTACCTTGCCCGCGACGACGGCCTCGGCCATCGCGCCCACCGTCTCCTCGATCGGCACGCGCTCGTCCACGCGGTGCAGGTACCACAGGTCGACGTGGTCCAGGCCCAGGCGCTCCAAACTGGCGTCGATCGAGCGCCGCGCGTGGGCCGGGCTGCCGTCGACGTGCGGCTCCCCGCCGTACGGATCGACGAACCCGAACTTGGTGCAGACCACGGCCTGGTCGCGACGGGCGGCAAGCGCCGTGCCGAGCAACCGCTCGTTGTGGCCGTCGCCGTAGACGTCGGCCGTGTCGAGCAGCGTCACGCCCAGGTCGAGCGCGGCATGAATCGTCGCGATCGACTCGGCGTCGTTGGCCTGACCGTAGATCCCCGAGAGCGACATCGCCCCGAACCCCACGGCGCCGACCTGCGGTCCGTCTCTGCCCACTCGTCGCTGACGCATTGCCACGACGATAACCAACGTGGGCACCTCACGCAGCGCACGTGGGTCGGCCGGGACGGATGACGCGACCTGCGCCGTTTGCCCGCCGAATGGTGCGCGCGTCTGCGATTCTGCAGGCCACGCTCGGGCCGGTTTCCGGGCGACGTACGAGAGGATCGAACCGATGACCGACGGGGCAACCGAGCCACTCCGCTACCGCGTACTGACGGGTCCCGACGACCGCGCGTTCTGCGAGCGGGTCAGCGCGGCCATGGACGACGGCTACACGCTGCACGGTCCGCCGTCGCTGACGTTCGACGGCACCAGGGTGATCGTCGCGCAGGCGATCGTGCGGGATCCGGGGGACACCAGGTGAGCGACGGATCGGACGCACCGCCGGACTGGCGTCCGGACACCCTCGCGGTCCGCGGCGGCCTGGAGCGGTCGCAGTTCGCCGAGACTGCCGAGGCCCTGTTCTTGACCCAGGGATACGTGTACGCGTCGGCCGCCGAGGCGGAGGCCGCGTTCGAGGGCGAGGTCGACCACTACACCTACAGCCGGTACGGCAACCCGACGGTACACGGGTTCGAGGAGCGGTTGCGGCTGCTGGAAGGGGCGGAGGATTGCTTCGCGACGGCCAGCGGCATGGCCGCGGTCTTCAACTCGCTGCTGGCGCTCGTCGATGCCGGCGATCGCGTCGTCGCCTCGCGTGCCCTGTTCGGCCCGTGCTTCGCGGTCCTGGCCAACCTGTTACCGCGCTGGGGCGTGACGACGACGTTCGTCGATGGCGACGACTTGGACCAATGGCGCGAGGCGCTCGCCACACCCGCGCGCGCCGTGTTCTTCGAGTCGCCCAGTAACCCCATGCAAGACCTGATCGACATCGCCGAGGTCTGCCGGCTCGCGCACGAGGCGGGCGCCCAGGTGATCGTGGACAATGTGTTCGCGACCCCGCTCCTGCAGAAGCCGCTGGACCTCGGCGCCGACATCGTCGTGTACTCGGCGACCAAGCACATCGACGGCCAGGGCCGGGTGCTCGGCGGAGCGATCCTGGGGACCACCAGCTATATCCGCAACCAGATCGAGCCGCTGATGCGTAACACCGGCCCGTCGATGAGCCCGTTCAACGCCTGGGTCCTCGTCAAGAGCCTGGAGACGCTGCGCCTGCGGGTGGACCACCAGTGCGCGTCCTCGCTGCGCGTCGCCACGTGGCTGCAGGAGCACCCCGCGGTCGCATCCGTGCGGTATCCGTACCTACCGAGCCACCCGCAGTACGAGCTCGCCCGGCGCCAGATGTCAGGGGGTGGGACGGTGGTGACGATGACGCTGGCCTCTCCGGCGCAGACCGCCAAGCGCGACGCGTTCGCGGTGCTGGACGCGCTGCGACTCGTGGACATCTCGAACAACCTGGGCGACGCCAAGTCGCTCGTCACCCACCCGTCCACGACCACCCACCGCAGGCTGACACCCGCGGCGCGCGCGGCGGCCGGCATCACGGACGGCGTGATCCGCATGTCGGTGGGCCTCGAGGACGTCGAGGACCTCATCGCCGACCTTGCGCAGGCGCTCGAAGCGATGGGGTAGGCACCGCCGCGGGCAGATCGCCGAAAGGCGTAAGACCATCGCCGGTCTGGCGTTGTTCAGGGTGTGAACGCCGAGATGCGCAATCGCCGGATCCGGGTCGTCGCCACCGTCGCCGTCGTCGCGGTGGGCGCCGTCGCCGGCAACGCCGCCCTCCTGCGCTACGCGGACTCCCGGGGATCGGTCGATACCGTCGAGACGTCGCAGCCCATCGCCGTGCCGGCAGCACCGGTCGCGACGACGGTGGCGCCCGCCGAGACGGTGCCGGCGACACCCACCACATCGACCGCGAAGCCGGCGAAACCCGCCGCGACCGGTGCGCCGCGTGCGAC
>JBKKDD010000164.1:0-2665 GCA_046708705.1 Miltoncostaeaceae bacterium
AGCGGGGACGGTCCCGGGTCGCCACCGGCGCGCTGTCGCGCACCACCTCGGCGCTGGCGGCCCTGCTGCCCCGGCGGCTGATCGTGTGGGGGGCGGGCGTCCTGCATCGTAAATTTGCTTCGGACCGACCGCATTGAAGGTGAAGGGGGAGGGGCCGTAGAATGCAACACCGCCGCTCCCACCGCGGGGCGCAGAGCCTCCTCATATGACGACCACACTGATTCCGATCCTGTGTGGGGTCGTGGCCGCACTGGCGGTCGTGGCGCTCACCCCGCTTGCCGCACATCTCGCGCGGGCCGTCGGTGCGGTCGCCGAGCCCAAGGGCCGCAGCATCCACAGCACCCCGACGCCGCTTCTGGGCGGGCTCGCCATCCTGGCCGGGTTCCTGATCCCGGTCATCTACTACCTGCCGTCCTTCGACACGCAGGCCAAGGCGCTCATCGTCGGCGCGATCCTGATCGCGCTGCTGGGGGCGGTCGACGACGTCATCGACCTGGCACCCGCGATCAAGTTCGCGGGACAGGCCGCATGCGCGATCGTCCCCGTGGCGGCGGGGTTGACGATCGACCACCTGACCATCCCGTTCACGGGCGCGGCCGACCTGGGGCCGGCCCAGTATCCGGTGACCGTGCTGTGGTTCGTCGCGCTCGCCAACATCATCAACTTCACCGATGGCATGGACGGGCTGGCCGCCGGGGTGTCGGGCATCGGGCTGACCACGTTCGCCGTGCTGGCGGCGACGCTCGACCGCGCCACGCCGGCCATCCTGGCCGCGTCGCTGGCGGGCGCCGCGATCGGCTTCCTGGTCCACAACTTCCACCCGGCGCGGGTCTTCATGGGCGACGCCGGGTCGTTGCTCCTGGGCTTCGTCATCGCGGGCGTCGCTGTGAGCGGCGTGATGAAGAGCGCCGCCGCCGTCGCCATCGTGTTGCCGATGATCGTGCTCGCCATCCCGATCCTGGACACCTCGTTCGTCATCCTGAAGCGGATCAAGCACGGGCTGCCGGTCTACTCGGCCGACAAGAGCCACTTCCACCACCGCTTCTTCACGATCGGCTGGAGCCAGCGGCGCACCGTGCTCGCGCTGTACACGTGGTGCATCCTGATGAGCGCCGTCGCGGTGGTCATCAGCACCCGCGCGGGCGGCACGATCGGCCTGGGCGTCGCGCTGAGCGTCGCGCTGATCGCCGGTCTCTACCTGGTGTACCTGCTCGAGATCATCAAGTGGGGTGGCACCCCGATCGTCGAGATCGTGCGCACCAAGCGCGAGGAGGGTGGCCAGGGCGTCGCCCGCCAGGTCGTCGGCACGGCGCTGCGCGGCCGCTCCTCCCGCTCCGGTCGCTGAACGACTGCGGGACGCGACCGCTCAGGTGAACGGCACCCAGGCACGCTCGGTCAGGTCGGCGAGGGCGCTGGCCTTGACCCCGGCGTCCGAGAGGGTCAGCAGGGAGTCGCCGACGACCAGGGAGCGACGCACGCCCTGACCGAACTGCGGGTCGCTCGGGTGGCTTACCCTGCCGGCCTCGGTGATCGCGTCGCGCGTGACGCGCAGCCCCAGGGCGCCGGCCTCGAAGCCCTGCTGCACCGGGGCACCGACCGCCACGTCGCCCTCGATCGCCGGGACGTCGGTCACCGCGAGCCCGCGCTGGTAGGGCACCACGGCCAGGCTCGTGGCCGGCCACCATAGGAACGCGCGGTGATCCCACTCGGCGTCCGAGCTCGCGCCCGGCAACACGGCGTTCTGGATCCGCTTGGGCGAGCCCTGGTCCGAGACGTCGAACAGCGACATCTGCAGACCGGTCGTGCGGCCCTCCTGCGTCGCGTCCTGACCGACGCCGATCAGCAGGTTGTCGCCGATGGGGTGCAGGTACGCCGAGTAGCCGGCGATCTTGAGTTCCCCGGCCACGCGCGGCGCCGCGGGATCCGACAGGTCGACGGTGTAGAGCGGGTCGGTCTGCCTGAACGTCACCACGTAGCCGGTGGCGCCGATGAACCGCACCGCGAAGATGCGCTCGCCCTTGCCCAGGCCGCCCACCTGCCCGAGCGTCGCCAGCTTGCCGTCGCGCTCCTCCATGACCGTGACGTAGCTCTCGCTCGAGCCGGTTCCGGGCGCGGGCGCCGCCGCGACCGCGTCGCCGCCGACCACGTTGAGCGCGGCGTTGGTCGTCGCGATGCGGAGGCGTCCCTCGTGCTCGGACATGGAGAACTGGTTGAGCGTGTGCCCGATCACGTTGCCGCTGCCGCGGTAGGTCGTCTGCGACGAGCTGGACGTCTCGAACTTGTGGACCTGGGTGGTATCGACGTCGGTCACCCGGCCCTGGGCGTCGGGGACGGCCCAGCGGTTGGTGGCCACGTAGAGGCCCTGGGGCGAGGCGTAGACGTTCTCGCCGCTCGCCATGACCGCGTCGGTGTCGATCGGCGTGAGCCCACCGGTCAGGTCGACAGTCAGCACTGTCAGCGTGTCGAGACCCGAGAACACCGGGGGCCGGCTGACGGCGTCGCACGCCACGAGCGGCTGCGGGGCGCTGGTGCCCGTCGCCGACGTGACGCTGTAGCGGGGCAGCCAGTTGTCCGCGGTCGTGCGCGACAGTGCCGCGCGGTTGGCGCGCAGCGCCACCTCCTCGGCGCCGGGCTGGGTGGGGGCGGTGAAACCGATGCCCATGGG
>JBKKDD010000165.1:0-9623 GCA_046708705.1 Miltoncostaeaceae bacterium
GCGAGGGGCAGCGGGAATCCTCCGCCGAACCGCGTGTTGATGTCGGTGATGCCCTGGATCTCGCCGTCCTTGCGAAAGCACTGGATGCAGGAGGGGCCGCGCAGTCCGAGCGTCTCGACCGTCCGGACCGCGAGCTCGATCAACTGGGGGTCGTCGAGCGACTCTCCCTTGACCTGCTCCCCGCCCTTGGCCTGCATCATCGAGCGGGGGATCGCGCCGAGCGCGCGGCCCTCAAGATCGCCAAGGCAGTCGGTCGAGAACTCGGTTCCGTCGAGCGCCTGCTGGTAGACGGACTCGAGTGGCGAGTAACGCTCGAAGAACGCGAGCTCGGCGGGATCGGCGGCGCGGTAGATGTGGCGGGCCGCGAAGCCCAGCCGGGGCTTCAGCAGCATCGGGTAGGGCAGCTCGTCCAGGTCGACGGATCCGGCCAGCCACGTCGGCGGGGAGGGCAGGCCCGCCGCCTGCAGCATCGTGTGGCATTCCCATTTGTCCTGGCAGCCCAGGGTCACGTGCGGCTCGGGCAGGAATACCGACGTGCCGAGCCCGGCGAGCTCGGGCGCGCACGATGCCAGGACCACGGGATCCAGGTCGGTCAGGGGCAACAGCGCGCCGACCCCTTCCGCGCGGCAGGCGGCGATCACGGCCGCGCCGTAGCCGGGGTCCCCGACCATGGGCAGGTCCACCACCCCGTCGGCGGCGAAGCGGGTGGGTGAGGCCTCGCCCGCGTCGCTGATCAGCACCCGCCCGGCGTGGGGGCTCTCGGACAGGGCATCCTGAAACGCGCGCACGATGTCCACCCGCGAGCCCGCGCAGGTCAGAAGAACGGTCACTTCGGCGATGGTGTCTCCTCAGAGTCAGTGGGGGGCAGATCGAATCCGCCGGTCTCGCCGCGGTAGGTTCCGTCGCGGCGCAGAACGACAGCCACCGTCTGCAGCAGGATCCGCAGGTCGAGGCCGAGGCTCCAGCCGTCCACGTACTCGATGTCGATGGCGATCCTCCGAGACCACGGGATGGACGCCCGCCCGCGGACCTGGGCGAGGCCGGTGATGCCCGGGCGGGCCTCGAGTCGCCGTCGCTGCTCGGCGGTGTAGCGCGCGACCTGCGACGACACCGTGGGTCGTGGGCCGACGATGCTCATGTCGCCGCGGATGACGTTCCAGAGCTGCGGGAGCTCGTCCAGCGACAATCGCCGCAGCGTCGCGCCCAGCCGGGTGATGCGCGGGTCGTCGCGGTCAATCGCGAGTCCGGCGCCGATCCGCTCGGCGCCGTCGACCATCGTCCGGAACTTCAACAGTTCGAACGGGCGGCCGTCCAGGCCGACCCGCTCTTGGCGAAACAGCATCGGCCCGGGCGAGTCGCGCCGCACCCGCCAGGCCACCGCCGCCATCACGGGCGCGCAGAGCACGAACGCCGGCAGGGCGATCACCAGGTCCATCGCCCGCTTGGCGCCACCCCCGACGGGAATGCCGCCGCCCGCGCCCGCGCTCACGCCGTCACCCCAGTCGCCGCGGATTGCCGTCGCCCGCCCGCCCTCGCGCGCCCATCCCCACTTCGACGCCGACGCCAAGGTGTGTCGTCTGAGTGGACCGCTAAAGCACAAGTGGCACGGGAGTTTGCCAAGTGGCATTTTCGGGGCCCGCGGAGGCCGCCGGCCGGGCAGTTCTGGGGCGTTCGTCTCGGGCTCGGGCGAGGGGATGGCGCGACACTGGGTCGCCGATGAGGGGAATGGCCGATGCCATGACAGTCGATTGGCCGGGTCATTGTCGGCGCCCCCGGGCGGCGGCCTCGACGACGGTGACGAAGCGCTCGGCCAGGCGGCGGCGGTCGTAGTGGGCCCGGACGAACTCGGCGCCCGCGGCGCCCATCGCCCGCCCATGGTCCGGATCGTCGGCGAGGGCGCGGATGGCGCGTGTCATCGCCGCGGGGTCCTCGGGGGGGATCGCGACGCCGCACCCGGCGGTCACGACCAGCCGGGACAGCTCGCCGGCGGGCACCGCCGCGACGATTGGCTTGCCCGCGCCCATGTAGTCGAACGTCTTGTTGGGCAACGCCCCCGCGAAGAGCTCACGGTCCTGGTACGGCAGCAGGCACACGTCGGCGCGGGCGAGCCATCCCGGCACGTCGCGCTTGGGCACCGGGTCGACGAACGTCACGTTGTCCAGGCCCCGGCGCGCCGCGTCGTCCTGGAGCGCGGTCTTCTGATCGCCGCCGCCGACCAGCACGAACCGGATCGCCCCGTCGCCGCGAAGCGCCTCGGCGGCGTCCAGCACCGTCCCGAGCGAACTGTAGGTCCCGTGCGCGCCCACGTACATCGCGACGAAGGCGTCGTCGGGCACCGGGACCTGCGGCGCGGCGACCCGCTCGGACGCGATGTCGACGCCGTTCGTGATCAGGGTGACCCGGTCGGCCGGCACGCCGGCCGCGATGACGCCGTCGCGAATGCCGTCGGTCAAGGCGATGATGTGCGTCGCGCGGCGGTAGCAGAACCATTCGAGCGCCCTCGCGATGCGATGGATCGCGCTGCCGGGGCGAACCAGGCCCATCGCGACGGCCGAGCCGGGCCACAGGTCCCGCACCTCGAGCACGAAGGCCGCCCGCTTGACGAGCGCGACCACGGCCGCGCCCACCGCCGCGGGCAATGACGGCGACGACGCGACCACCACGGCGGGGCGGTGCGCACGCAGGCCCGCCAGGAACGCCCAGAACGCAAAGCTCACGTAGTTGGCCAGTCGCGAGCGCAGGTCGACGCCGTAGCCGGGTGTGGCGTAGGTGCGCCAGACCACCATGTCGTCCTCGTCGCGCCGCACGATCCGTCGTCCCGCGAACTCCTGCGGGACGTGTCGCTCCTTGTGCTGCACGTAGGACGTGACGACGTGCACCCGGTGGCCGCGCTCGGCCAGGGCGCGCGTGTGCTGCCAGTGCCGCACGCCGCCGGGCTGATCGCCGCGCACGAAGTACTGCGAGACGTAGAGAACCTTCACGCGGCGCGTCCGGTCAACCGTGCGTACAGGTCGACCAGCTTGGCCGCCTCGCCCTCGAACGTCATGCGCTGCGCGAACGCCGCGCGCCCGGCCGCGCCCAGCTCGGCGGCGCGTCGCGGATCGCGCAGCAGGTCGGTCAGGGCCGCGGCGTGCGCGGCGGGGTCGTCGTACGGTACGACGAGCCCGCTTCCGGCCTGGCGCACCATGGCGGCGGTGCGGCGCAGGTCGCTCGTCACCACCGGGCGCCCCGACGCCATCGCCTCCATCACCTTGGTCGCGCGCGCGCGATCCCAGTTGGGGGTTCGCGGCTGGGGCATCCAGACGACCGCCGCGCGCTGCAGCAACGCGGGCACGGCCGGGTAGTCGACCCAGCCCACGTGCGTGACGCGCGGCGGCAGTGGACCCGGCTCGCCCGGTCCGGCAAGGAGCAGTCGGGCGTCTGGGACGTCCACCATCGCGAACGCCTGCAGCATCAGGTCGAGACCCCGGGCGCGGCCGACGCCGCCGACGTAGACGACCAGGCGCTCCTCGGAGGGACCAGGCTCGGGGAACCGTCCGAGAGGGGCGTAGTTGGCGACGCTCACCGCGTCGATTCCGGACGCCGCGAAGCCGACGGCCATGTCCTCGGTCACGGTGACGACCGCGTCCAGGCCGCCGGCCAGCGCGTGCTCGACGCGCTCCACCACCACCGCGGCGGGCGCCCGCAGGCGCGGCGGCAGCCAGGGCTTGGTGCGCATGGTCTGACCCAGGTACTCGTGAGCGTCGTAGACGACCCGGGCCCCGGTGCGCCGACCGAGCAGCCACGCGGCGGGCAAGAGCTCCGGGTCGTGTATGTGGACCACGTCGGCGCGGTTGCGACGGGCCTCCTCCATCAGGCGCCATCCCGCCGGGATCCGCCGCGCCCGCGACGGTCGCGGATCGAGGCCCAGCACCGAGGCGTCGGCGCCTGCCGTGCGCAGGGCCGTGACCTCCTTGTTGAAGATCCGCCCGTCGTCGGGCCGGTGCACGCTGGTCACGTGGAGCGCCCGCAGGCCGTCCAGCCGCACCGGGGCGAGGCGTGGCGGGGCGCCGGCGGGACCGAGCCGCCAGCCGCGCTCCAGGAGCTCGTCCAACAGCGGTCCCGTCCAGTCGCGCAGCACGGTACGGCCGGGCGTCTCGCCGACCGGTCCGGTCGTGATCTCGGCCCCGGCGGCCCGCGCGAGGCGACGTGCCCGCACGTCCGGCCCGCTCACCACGACCGTCGGCACGATCTCGCGTGAGGTCGCATCGCGCAGGCGCGCGGCCAGGGCGGGATCGTCACCGGCGCAGACCAGCGCGACCTCGCGGCCGGGGGCGCTCATCGCGCGATGGCCTCGTACAGCGTGACGTGGGCGCGCGCGTTGGCCGCCCAGGTGTAGGTCCGTTGCGCGCGCGCGAGCGCCTCCTCCTCGAACCGCTGGCGCAGCGCCGCGTCGCCCAGCAGCCGCGCCAGGGCGGCGGCGAGCGACGGCGCGTCGCGCGGGGGCACCAGCAGCCCGGTCGCGCCGTCGTCCACGATCTCCGGCGTGCCGTCGACGGCGGTCGCGACGACGGCCCGACCGCAGGCCATCGCCTCGCAGACGACGGTGGGCAGCCCCTCGCTCAGGCTGGGCAGGCAGAATACGTCCCCCGCCGCCATCCACCACGCCACCTCGTCGTGCGCGACCTTGCCGGCAAACCGCAGACGGTCGTCGATGCCCAGCTCGCGCGCCCGCATCTCGAGCGCGCCCTGCAGCTCGCCGATCCCGGCGATCGCCAGGATCGGGGCGCCGCCGTCACCGCGCGCCAGCAGACCCATGGCCTCGACCAGGGTGTCGATGCCCTTGCGGGGGGTCAGCATCCCGACGAACGTGACGACCTGTGCGTCGTGGGGAAGGCCGAGTCGGGTGCGCGCCTCGGCGCGGTCGCGCGGGAAGAAGACACGGGTGTCCGCGCCGTTCGGAACGACGGCGACCGGGCGCCGCGGGGTGGCAAGGCCGTCGCAGGCGGCCTTCATGGCGCGGCTGACCGCGACGATCTGATCGACGGTCGCCACGGTCTGCTCGACCTGCGTCCGCTGAGCGCCGCCGCGAGCGGGCACGTCCAGCACGTCGGCGCGGTGGGCCGTCGCAAGCACCGGCACGCCCAGCGCCGCCCCCACCCGTGACGCGGCCCAGCCGTCGGGCACCAGCATGTGGGCGTGGATCACGTCGAACGCCCAGCGCGTGTGGATGCGCCGCAGCGGCCCGGACACCGCCAGGCGCATGGACTCGGCGTTCCAATGTCCCAGCCGCCCGCCGGGCAGGGTCACCTTGCGCGGGTAGAGCACGGGGATGCCGTCGACCCGGTCGGCGCCGGGGATGTCGTGGTAGCGCGCCCAGCGCGCGAGGAGCGGCGGCGCATAGCCCTTGGGCGACACGATGCGTACGTCGTGGCCCAGTTCGATCAGGGCGGACGCCTGCTCGTGCACGAACGTCCCCGCCGTGGGATCGGCGGCGCTCGGGTACAGGTGCGACAGGACGAGGATCTTCACGCGGGCTCCACGGGATCGGGGGTGGCGGTGGTCGGACGGGTTGCGCTCGCGCGCGCCATCGCGAGTGTCAGCATGCCGAGCCCGAACATAATCCACATGGGCGCGAAGTGGATCACGGTCGACGGACCCAGCGATCCGACGACAAACCCGACGAGCGAGAGCGTGCCCGCCAGGCCCAGCCAGCGCACGAACGGGTCGTCGGTGCGGCGCGCGGCGCGCAGTTGCCCCCGCAACAGGGTCAGGTACAGCCCCACGTAGATCGCGAACCCGACGACCCCCAGGTTGACGAGCACCTCGATCCACCAGTTGTGCAGGTTCTCGATGCCCGTGAAGTTCGCCAGGCCGCGCACGCGTGTCTCGGCGTTGCCGGCGCCGACGCCCAGTCCCCCCGAGTCGGCGACGAGCGACATGCCCTCCTCCAGGACGGACGTGCGGACCGCGCCCGACCCCAGCCCGGCCTTCTGCTGTTGGGAGAGGATGCTGAGGTCGAACTTGGTGACGATCCGCTCGGGGAGCGGGATCAGCCCGCCTCCGCCGAGCGAGGGGACGACGAGCACCGCGGCCAGCACCGCCACTGCGATCCCGGCGACCGCCCGACCCCGCCGCCGCCGATCGGTCGCGAGCACGAGGATCAGGCCACCCAGTACCAGGAACGTCGCGATCAGATTCGAGCGGCTGCCGGTGTAGAGGAGCGCGGCCAGCGACACGATGCCGCCGACGGCGCCCAGGGCGATCAGTCGGGCGTCCCGAAAGACCACCGGCAGGCAGAGGAAGTACGGCAGCGTCAGGCTCAGGTAGGTGGCGAAGTTGTTCTGGTTGCCGAACAGGCTGGTCGCGAACGCGGCGTCACGGGTGCTGCCCGCAAGCGCGGAGGTGCGCAGCCTGATGCCGAAGCGCACCTCGGCGATCGCCATCACCGTCGCCACGACGAACGTGACGCCGAGCGCGACCAGCAGCATGATGGCCGTGCGCCGCCGTCGGAACGCCAGCGGAATCCCCACCGCGAGCGCGGTCATCATCGCCAGGAACAGCGTCCATCGCCCCGCCGCCACCGGGCTCGTGGACCAGAAGATCGACAAGAACGACCAGGTCAGCAGGGCGACGAGCAGCCCGGCAGGCCGGGCCATTCCGCGCGGAACGACCAGCCGCCCGCCCATCAGCAGGTACAGACCCACCCCGATCGTGAGCAGCACGATCACCACGCGGAACGCGAACAGCGACGGTGCCTGCGGCAGCGCGAGGTTGGGACCGAGGATCCCGGTCACGGCCGCCGCCCCGACGGCGAGGCGTCCGACGCGGGGCAGGTCCCAGGTCGCCAGCACGCTGCACGCCAGGCCGGTCACAACCAGGCCGACTCCGGCCAGGGGGCTGACCGCCGCGAGCGCGCCCACGACGCATACCCCGATGGCAAGGGCGACCAGTGCCGGCCGGGGCATGACGCGTACGGACATCGGCCGCGCAGGCTAGCAGCGCGTTGTCGCGGGACGGGCGCCGACTGGCGCCCCGACGCGAATCTGCAGTATCCTCATCCGGGTGACGTCTCGTTTACCTCGGCATGACGTGACCGGGCCGCGCCCCGAGCGTCTGCGGGTGCGCGCGCGGCTCCGGCGGGCCGTGGATGTCGGCCGCCGCGCGGCCGCGGCGCCCCACATCGCCGCCGAGCGCGACACGACGACGGCCGTCATCGCGTCCGTGCAGGACGGTGTCGCGGTCATCGACGAGCGCGGATGCGTCACCGAGGTCAACGCACGGCTCTGCCGCCTGACCGGCATCGATCGCGACGCGCTCATCGGCGGACCGCCGACCTGGGCGCAGGACGTGGCGCCGGGGTTCATCGGCGAGGTGGACCTGGAGATCACCGGCCCCGACGGAGGCACGCGCCCCATCATCCTGACCTCGTCGGCGCTCCCGGAGGACGGCGCGGCCGGGGGTCGGGTCCACATCCTCAAGGACGTGACCGACCGCAAGCTGGCCGAGCTCGAGCTGCGTGAGCGTGCGGCGGAGCAGGACGTCTTGCGGAGCGTCGCGACGGTGGTGGCACGCGGCGCCGATCCCACCGAGGTGTTCGATCTGGTCGCGCGCGAGGTGGCGCTGTTGCTGGGCGCGGAGGCGGGCCTGGTGACCCGGTTCGATCCGATCGCCGAGCGCGGCGTGGACGTCGGCGTCTGGACGGCGCCCGACTCGTCGGCCGAGCGCCCGCCCGCCCGGGTGCCGCTGGACGGCCATGCCCCCACCGCGCAGGTGTTTCGGACGGGGGTGGCGGCGCGGGTGGACGACTTCAGCGCCATCGACCTCACCACTGCCCAGGTCCTGACGGGGCACGGCTATCGCGGCGGCGTGTCGGCGCCGGTGACCGTGGGCGGGCTCCGCTGGGGCGCCGTCGCCGCGCTGACCACCCGTGACGGCGGGATGCGCGCGGGGGCCGAGGATCGCCTCGCGCGTTTCGCCGAGCTCGTCGGCCTGACCGTCGCCAACGCCGATGCGCGCGCTCGGCTTTCCAGCCAGGCCGCCACCGACCCGTTGACCGGTCTCGCCAACCACCGCGCGTTCCACGAGCGCCTGGAGCAGGAGGTCACGCGGGCCCGCGACGAGGACGGCGAGTTGGCGCTCGTCATCGTCGATCTGGATCGCTTCAAGGACGTCAACGACGCGTTCGGCCACCAGGTCGGCGACGAGGTCTTGGCCGAGGCCGCGCGGCGGCTTGCCGGTGAGGCCCGGTTCGGTGAGCTCGTGGCGCGGATCGGCGGCGAGGAGTTCGCCTGGATCCTGCCCGGCAGCGACGGGATCAACGCCTGGCGGGCCGCAGAGCGGGCACGGTTGGCGGTCGCCTCGGCCGAGTTCCCCCGTGGCGTGGGGACGGTCACGGCCTCGGCGGGCATCGCCGACCTGAACCAGGCCGCCGATGCGGGCGAGCTGCTGCGGCTGGCCGACGGTGCGCTGTACTGGGCCAAGGCCAACGGCCGCAACGTGACGTTGCGGTACTCGCCCGAGGTGGTCCAGGAGCTCTCCGCGCAGGAGCGCGCCGAGCGACTCGCGCGCAGCCAGGGCGTGACCGCGCTGCGCGCGCTGGCACGTGCGGTGGATGCCAAGGACGCCTCCACCGCCCGCCACGCCGAGCGCGTCGCGGCCGTCGCCGTACGGCTCGGCTCCCATCGGGGCTGGACCCAGGATCGGCTGAGCCTGCTGGAGGAGGCCGCGCTGCTGCACGACGTCGGCAAGATCGGGATCGCCGACGCGTTGCTGCTCAAGCCGGAGCGTCTGACCTCGCAGGAGCTCGTCGAGGTCGAGATCCACGCCCGACTCGGCGCCGAGATCGTTCGGGACGTGCTGCGTCCGGAGCAGGTCGCGTGGGTCCGCGGGCATCACGAGCGTTGGGACGGTCTGGGCTACCCGGATCGCCTGGCGGGCGACGAGATTCCGGAGGGCGCGCGCATCATCGCGGTCGCCGACGCCTGGGACGCGATGACGAGCGTGCGCGTGTACGGCACGCCCCGCACCCCGGACGCGGCCCTGCGCGAGGTCCAGGAGTGTGCGGGCACCCAGTTCGACCCCGACGTCGCCGCCGCGCTCGGCGCCCTCAAGTCAGACGGACGCCTGACCCTCACCGAGGCCACCAGCTCCGTCTGACCGACCACCACCCAAAGCAACAGCTTTATGTAGTTAACGAAAGTTGTCGGAAGGTCAAATTCGCGTGCCGGGATCCCGCCTGGGCAAAGGGATCTCGGTCAAGTCGTGTCAGGCACGCTTTGCCAAACGTTAACGATCCCCAGGCGCCTAGGGGCGGGCGGTGGAGGGGGTGGCGGCGTCGCGGAGGATCGTGATCACCCTGGCGGCTTGGTGGTCCACGCCGTGGGCCTCGGCGGCGTTGCGGCAGGCGGTCGGGGACGGCGGGTCGGCGAGCATGGCGAGCAGCGCGGCGGCGATGGAGCGTGGGTTCAGCGGGTCGACGGTCGTGCCCGCCGGTCCCACGACCTCGCCGGCGCCGCCCACCCTGGTCGCGACGACCGGGCGACCGCTCGCCATGGCCTCGAGCGCGACGATGCCGAGCGGCTCGACCAGGCTCGGCAGGGCCAGGACGTCCGCCGCGGCCATCCAGTCGGCGATCGCCGTGT
>JBKKDD010000166.1:0-2664 GCA_046708705.1 Miltoncostaeaceae bacterium
CACATCCCGGTGCACCTGGGCGCGATGCCCGAGGCGGTCGATGCGGTGCGGCGACGCGACCCCGCCCTCGGGGAGATCTGGGCGGTCAACGATCCGTACCGGGGGGGCACCCATCTGCCGGACATCACGCTGATCTCCCCCGTCGCCGTCGACGGCGCGCTGCGTGCCTATGCGGTGACGCGTGCCCATCACGCCGATGTCGGCGGCATGGCGCCGGGCAGCATGCCGGCCGGGTCGCGTGAGCTTCTGCAGGAGGGTCTGGTCATCCCTCCGGTCCGCCTGGTCCGCGACGGCACGCCGGTGACGGACGTGATGGATCTGCTGCTGGCCAACACGCGGACACCGGTGGAGCGTGAGGGTGACCTGCGGGCGCAGATCGCCGCCCATCGCCTGGCCGAGCGACGCCTGCAGGAGGTCGCCGACCGCCACGGCGCGGGCCGGGTCGACGAGGCGTTCACCGCGCTCTTCGCCTACGCGGAGCTCCGCACCCGCCACGCGATCGCGGCGATGCCCGACGGGTCATGGACGGCCGAGGAGCTCTTGGAGGGCGACGGGGTGAGCGAGGACGACATACGCATCCGGGTGACCGTCACGATCGCGGGCGATGCCCTGCGCGTGGACTTCACCGGCACCGATCCGGCCGCGGCCGGCAACGTCAACTGCCCGATCGCGGTGACCCGGTCGGCGGTGTACTTCGTGGTGCGCGCGGTCACGGACCCCGACATCCCGGCCTCCGCCGGGGCGTTCGCCCCGATCACCATCGTGGCGCCCTCCGGGTGCCTGGTCAACGCACGCACGCCGTCGGCCGTGGCGGCGGGCAACGTCGAGACCTCGAGCCGGATCGTAGACGCGATCTTCGCCGCGCTCGGCCAGGCGATCGAGGTGCCCGCGTACGGCCAGGGGACCATGAACAACCTGATCATCGGCGGCGCCGGGTTCACCTACTACGAGACCGTCGGCGGCGGGCAGGGCGCGAGCGCGAGCGGGGACGGCCCATCCGGGGTGCACGTCGCGATGAGCAACACCCGCAACACGCCGGTCGAGGCGCTCGAGGTGGCCTACCCGCTGCGCGTCATTCGCTACCGCCTGCGGCCAGGCTCCGGCGGCGACGGTCGCCACCGGGGCGGCGACGGCATCGAGCGCGTGGTCCGGGTGCTGGTCGACGCCGAGGTCTCGGTGCTGGCCGAGCGCCGCCGGGTGGGCCCGCCCGGTCGCGCGGGCGGCGGCGACGGGGCGCCCGGGCGTACCGCGGTCAACGGCAACGCGGTTGCGGCCAAGTGGCGTGGGGTCCTACGCGCCGGCGACGAGATCGCGCTCGAGACGCCCGGGGGCGGCGGCTACGGCGTTCCGCCCACGTCCGGGTCACGCACCGGCCACAGCCGGGAATCCTCCTCGACGCCGACCAGCAGCCAGATGGAGTAACCGCACGACGGGCAGTGCGAGCGGCCGCGGATGCCGGGGCGCCTGGCGGCGTCGCAGCGCTCCCAGTTGGCGCACACCCCGTCGGCGTCCCACGTCGAGGTCCCGCACCCCGGGCAGGCTTCGGGCAGATAGCGGAGGTTGGCCACCTTGACCGCGTCCCGGCAGTGGCGACACGCGTACACGGCGGACTGCCCGGGCAGAGGGGCCGTCGTGGTGTCTGCGGAGACGAACACGCGAAGATGCGGCATCGGCGAGTTCTCGCTGTCTGGGGTTCCCCGGACGAGATGAACGTATCCGCAAACGCCGATTTGTCGTCCCTCGCGGCACGGCGGACGAGTTCGAAAATGTCGCACCGAGCGCTCTGCTCGGGCGATCTACGGTGAGCGGCTGGTGGCCTGGTCCAGGCCGATCACGACGATCGCGTCCACGTCGCTCGTGTCCTGGGCGATCTCGACCCCGTCGGCCTGCTGCTTGCGCTTGATGCCGAGGTCGATGGCGAGGTTGTCGGCGACCGGGGCCTTGCCGGGCAGGTACATCACGAACGAGGTCTTCTCTTCGGAGCTCGTCGCGTTGCCGGCGGGCGCCGTCGCCCAGCCTTGGGCCTGCACGACGGGAACGAGGGCCGCGGCGGCTCCCGTCACCCCGGAGCCGTTCAACACCAGGATGGTGTAGGCGCTCTTGGGCTGGTCGAGCGGTGGAGGGGTCGCCGGGACCTGGTCGTTGGTGACCGCGGGCCTGGCGGTCGTGATAGTGCCCTGGATCCTGGTCGCGGTCGGGGTGGATTGCGTGGGACCGGCGTTGCCCGACTCGTCACCGCGACTGAACAGGTACCACCCGGTACCGACGGCGACGGCCAGCACGGCGACGACCGCAGCGATCTGTCCGACCGGCACGGTGCGTCGCGATCGCGGACCCGCCGCCGGCGCCGTCGAGGTCTGTGGCCGCCGCTGCAGCTGCATCAGCCGGTCCAGGGAGACGCGTGCGGCAGCGCCCTCGCGCTCGGCGAGGCGGGACTCCAGACGGCGCATCGACCGCCCATGGCGAATTGCCTGGATGACCAGGGCGATTCCCAGGAGCAGCGCGAGCGCGGCCGCCGAAGGTGTCAAGAGATCGAGCCACTTCTGCACCGCCGCCGGAGGCTAGCAGGCTGTTCGGGGCATCCCGCTCGCGCTGGGGATCGTCGCGGGGGGGGGGGGGGGGGGGGGGGGGGCGGGGGGCGGCGGGGGGGCGGGGGGCGGGGCC
>JBKKDD010000167.1:0-7252 GCA_046708705.1 Miltoncostaeaceae bacterium
GAGCACGTGCGTGGCCGCCGCATACACCTTGACGGCACCGTTCTCGCGGACCTTCTTGGCGCCCTCCACGAGCGTCCCGGCGGTGTCGATCATGTCGTCGATCATGATCGCGACCTTGCCCGCGACATCACCGATCAGCATCGTCATCTCGACCTCGCTGTGCTCGGGACGCTGCTTTGTCAACACCGCCAGCGAGGCGCCGAGCTTCTCGGCGAAGTGGCTGGCCAGCTTGGCGCGACCCGCGTCAGGCGACACCACGACTAGGCGCTCGCCACGGATCTCGGGCAGGTCGTGAAAGTACTGGGCCAGGATCGGCACGGCGGTCATGTGGTCGACCGGAATGTTGAAGAAGCCCTGGACCTGGCCGGCGTGCAGGTCCATCGTCAGCACGCGATCGACGCCGACCGACTGCAGGATGTCGGCGATCATCTTGGCGGTGATGGGCTCGCGCGGCGCCGACTTCTTGTCTTGACGCGAGTAGCCGTACCACGGCATGACCGCGGTGATACGGCGCGCCGAGGCCAGCTTGGCCGCGTTGATCATGATCAGGAGCTCCATCAGGCTGTCGTTGACGCTCTGACGCACCCCGTTCAACACGCTGCACGTGGACTGCACCAAGAACACGTCGGCGCCGCGGATGCTCTCGATGAACCGCGCGTAGATCTCGCCGTTGGCGAACGTCTTGACGTGCAACTCACCCAGCTCCATGTCCAGGCGCTTGGCGATGTCCTCGCCGAGCGCGGTGCTGGATCTGCCCGCGAACACCATCATGCGCCGATCATCAGACCGGTTGATCGCGCTGTTCATGGTCGTGCCCGCCCCTGGTCGATCGCGTTCAATGGACCCCTTTGCCGTCGCGTTTCATCGCCGCCCGCGCCTTCGCCTCGGCGCGCTTGGTGAAGCCCTCAAGATTCTCCTGCCGCGCCCGCGCGATGCCGAGCGCCCCATCCGGCACGTCGTGCGTGAGGATCGATCCCGCCGCGGTCATCGCCCTGTCGCCAATGCTAACGGGTGCAACGAACACGCAATCGGATCCGGTCTTGACCCCCGCCCCGATCGTCGTGCGGTGTTTCCGGAAACCGTCGTAGTTGGCGGTGATATTGCCCGCCCCGATGTTGGTGCCCTCGCCGATGTCGGCGTCGCCGATATACGAAAGGTGCGGCACCTTGGCGCCCTTCCCCACCCGGGTGTTCTTGACCTCGACGTAGGTGCCGATCTTGCCGCCGTCCTCCACGGTGACGCCCGGTCGCAGGTAGGCGAACGGGCCGATCTGGCACCCCGCGCCGATGACCGAGTCGGACATGTGGGCGAACAGGACGGTCGTGCCGTCGCCGATCGCGCACCCGTCGGCGACGACGTTGGGTCCGATCACGCACCCGGCGCCGATGTGCGTAACGCCCGTCAGATGGGTGCCGGGGTGCAGCACGGTATCGACGCCGACGCCGACCTCCGCGTCCACGTAGACCGCCCGGGGGTCCGGCATCGCGACGCCCGACTCCATCAGCCGGCCGCGCAGCCGATCCTGAATGATCGCCTCGCATTCGGCCAGGTCGGCGCGACTGTTGACGCCCAGCACGATGTCCGGGTCGGGCGAGACGAACGCGCCCACGGGCCCGTCCAGCAGACCGAGCACGTCGGGCAGGTACACCTCGCCCTGGGCGTTGTCGCGGCCCACGCGCCGAAGCGCGCGCTCCAGCCGAACCCGGTCGAACACGTAGAGGCCGGCGTTGATCTCCCGTACCTCGAGCTCCGCGTCGGAGGCGTCGCGGGACTCCACGATCCGCATCGCCGCGCCCTCGCGGATCACCCGCCCGTAGCGGGCGCCGTCGTCCAGCACAGCGCTGACCAGGGTCGCGGCCCGCTTGGCGCGACGGTGGCTTCGCACGAGGTCGTGCAGCAGATCGCGCTCCAGGAGGGGGGTGTCACCCGAGAGCACGATCACGGTGTCGCACGCGCGGTCCAGGGCGCGGAGCCCGACCTGGGTGGCGTGGCCGGTGCCGTGCTGCTCGCGCTGCAGCGCCACCTTGCACCCCGCGGGGAGCGCCGCGCGCACGGCTGCGGCGCCATGCCCCACGACCACGACGGTCTCGACGACGCGTACCCCTTCGAGCGCGTCCAGCACCCAGCCGACCAGCGGCCGTCCGGCGATCTGGTGGAGGACCTTGGGCAGCGACGATTTCATCCGCGTCCCCTGCCCCGCTGCCATCACGACCGCGCCGATCCTCATGCTCTCGCGTTCCCCTCATGCGTCGAATGGCTTGGTTGGGGCGGGAGGATTCGAACCCCCGATCGCGGGACCAAAACCCGCTGCCTTACCGCTTGGCTACGCCCCATCGGAAGGCCGTGAGTATAAACCCAGCCCCGAGGCGCCCGGCCCGCCTGATCGCGTGCAACGGAGCTTGACCGGCTCGTGACAATGGCTACAGGATCATTAATATTTTGCCGATATGCCCGGCATGAGCCACGGTGGAACCTCGGGACGAACGGCCCGACCCGCACCCCGGCGGCTCGTGCCGTTGATCATGCTGGTCATCGCGATGGCGATGCTCGTGACCAGCGCCGCCCTGGGGCTCGAGCTGGCGCGAGAGCGGGCGATCGCCGATCGCGACGGCCGCCTGGCCGTCACGACCGAGACCCAGCGGGCCGCACTGAACGGCTACTTCGCCCGGGCGCGTGAGATCAACCTGTTGATCGCCCAGAACCCGGCATTCCGCGCGTTCGACGAGCAGCCGGGCACCCACCAACACAAGCTGGCCGCGGGCGGTCAGCACCTGCATGGAGCCAACTCCGCCCTGTCATACCTGTCGACCCTCTACCCCGGCGAGATCGGCGAGGCGTGCCTGATCGACGCCGGAGGCGCCGAGACCGCCCGTGTGGTCAACGGCCGGCCCGCGTACATCCACGAGCTGTCCCCCGACGAGTCCGTCAACCCGTTTTTTGCTCCCACGCTCGCCCTGCCGGCGGGGCAGGTGTACCAGGCCCAGCCATACGTCTCCCCCGACACCGGCGACTGGGTGATCTCGAACTCGACCCGGCTTCCGGCCACGGGCGGCCGGTCCGGCTCGATCGTCCATTTTGAGGTGACGCTGGAGAGCTTCCGGCGCCGCCTCGCCGAAACCGGCCTGCTCGTGCGCATCGTGGACGCCGACGGCAGGGTGGTGCTCGACTCGCGCCATCCCGTCGACCGGGGCGCACGACCCGGCGGAGAGTTGGACCGAGGACTGGCGGCGCTGATCGGCTCGGGCGGGAACGGATTGGGCGACGCCGGGAGCAATCGCGTCGCGTTCAGCCGGCTCGAGGCCAAGCCGGGCAACGCGAACCGGTGGTTCGTCACCGTCGCCGAGCCCGCCGGACTGGGCTTCTCGTGGAGGAGCATCGACTGGGACGCGCCGGTCCTCGTCGTGATCGCGCTGGGGTTGCTGGTGATCGCCATCTGGGGATTTCGCGCCCACCAGCGTGAGCTGCGGACGGCCGCGCTCAGCGACCCGCTGACGGGCCTTCCCAACCGGGTGCTCTTCTTCGACCGCGCGGCGCAGGCGGTCGCCGCCGCCAAGCGGGACGGGCTCAGGACCGGGGTCCTGCTGGTGGACCTGGACCGCTTCAAGCAGGTCAACGACACGCTCGGACACGTCGCCGGCGACGCGGCGCTGGTCGAGATCGCGCGGCGTCTGACGGCGGCGGTGCGTCAGGCCGACACGGTGGCGCGGCTCGGTGGCGACGAGTTTGCGGTCCTGTTGCCGTGCATGGACGGCGAGGACGCCGTCATGCGCGCGACGCGGAATATCCAGTCCCAGATGGAAGCGGAGATCACGGTCGACGGCGTCACGTTCGTCGTCGGGGCCAGCGTGGGGGTCGCCATCGCGCCCGAGCACGGCGAGGACCCCGACCAGCTCGTGATGGCGGCGGATCGCGCGATGTACGAGGCCAAGCGCACCGGAGCGCGACTCTGCGTCGGCCGGAGCGACCCCCTTGCTCTGGCGAGCGAGGCGCCGACGGTGGGCACCACCGCCTGACCGGCGGTATCCGATCTCGAAGCGTTCGCGCCCGGCGGTGGATCCAGGTTCAGCGGCCGCGCACGTCGTCGATACGCCGGCGGTCGCGCTTGGTGGGTCTGGCGCCGAGCTGCGCGCCGAGCGGGCGGCCGTGGCGGCGCTCAGCCGCCAGGTCGGCTCGGCGATCGCGTGACTCGGGGGTCTCCGAGTAGAGCCGCGAGGCGACCGTCGCCGACCCGCGCTTGTCTGCGAGCCCGGTCACGATCACGGTCCAGGGGACGTCGCCTGCGGTCACCTGCACCACGTCGCCCACGACGACGTCCTTGGCGGGCTTGGCGCGGATCTCGTTGACCTGGACGCGCCCGCCGTTGACCGCGTCGGTGGCGGCGCTGCGGGTCTTGAAGAACCGCGCCGCCCACAGCCACTTGTCGATGCGCACGCGCTCCACCGGCTCCTCCGTCGGGTCGCTTGGGTCGCTTGGGTCGCTTGGGTCGTCAAGCATCGCAGGAGCGGGGGGCGCATGACCGGGGGGCGCATGACCGGGGATGACGCGCCGCTGGTACATTCGCAGCGCGTGTGAGGTTGTCAACTCTGACGGGACGGTGTGATGCGGCGGCTGCTCGTGCTGGGCGCCGGGAAGATCGGCGGGGCCATCGTCGACCTGCTGGCGGCCTCAGACGACTGGGACCTGACGATCGCCGACCAGACCGACGAGTTCCTGGGCCTGATCCCCGCAGAGGACGCCCGACGCGAGCAGGTGGACGTGTCGGACGCGACGGCACTGGCGGCCCTGACCGAGGGCCACGAGTACGTGATCAGCGCGCTGCCGTTCTTCCTCAACCCGACGGTCGCGCGCGTGTGCCGTGACGTCGGCGCCCACTACTTCGACCTTACCGAGGAGGTGGAGACGACCCGGACGGTGCGTGAGGTGGCCGAGGGTGCGGCGACGGCGTTCGTGCCCCAATGCGGCCTGGCGCCGGGGTTCATCAGCATCGCGGCGTACGACCTGGCGGGGCGGTTTGACCGCCTGCGCGACGTGCGGATGCGGGTGGGCGCGCTGCCGCAGTACCCGCTCGACACGCTCAAGTACAACCTGACGTGGAGCACGGACGGGCTGATCAACGAGTACTGCAACCCATGCGAGGCGATCCGCGATGGGCGCCTGGTCGAGATGCTGCCGCTGGAGGGGCTTGAGAGCTTCTCGTTGGACGGGGTCGATTACGAGGCGTTCAACACGTCGGGGGGGCTCGGCACCCTGTGCGAGACGCTCGACGGCAAGGTGGACCGCCTGGACTACAAGACGGTCCGCTACCCGGGTCACCGCGACGTGATGAAGATGCTGCTGGAGGACTTGCGCTTGCGCGATCGCCGGGAGCTCCTGAAGGACGTGATGGAGCGCTCGGTGCCGATCACCCACCAGGACGTCGTGTTGATCTTCGTGTCGGTGAGCGGCTGGCGCGACGCGCGCCTGACTCAGGAGACGTACGCCAAGAAAATCTACGCGCACGAGGTCGAGGGCCGCCTGATGAGCGCGATCCAGCTGACCACGGCCTCCGGCATTTGCGCGATGGTCGACATGCACTCCCGCGGCCAACTGCCCGACGCCGGCTTCGTCCGTCAGGAGGAGGCCTCACTGGAGCCGTTCCTGGCCAACCCCTACGGCCGCCACTACGCCTGAGCTGAGCCTGCCGGGGCATCGTTAACGTTGGGTAAAGCGTGCCTGACACGAATCGCCCGCGATCCCTTTTCCCAGGAGGGATCGCGGGGTGCGAAATCGACCTTCCGACAATCCCTTCCCGTGTCGTCTGAGCTACCCGACGTACGGCGCCGGGGGATCGGCCGGGGTGACGTCGTGGCGGGCGGCGAAGAGCTCGCCGCGACCGTAGCGGACGGCTCGGCGGACCGCGATGGGGTCGAGACCGCGTTCCAAGAGCTGCTGACGGAGCTCGCCCTCGCGCGCCATCCGGAAGAACAGGATGCCCGCGACGATCAACGTCACGGTCCCCGTCCACGCCATCATCACGGTGCCGGCGTTCCCCTGATCCTGCAGCGCCGAGACACCCCACAGCGGGGCGGTCGTCTCGTAGCTTGCATAGAACGGGGTGCCCGCCCACCAGAAGGCGTTGGCCACGATCGCGTCCACCGTCCGCACGCCCCCCACGTAGGCGAGCTTCGCGCCCGTTCCGAACCACTCGGGTGCCGGCAGGGTCTCCAGGAGCGGGGCCCACATCAGCATCCCGCCGAGCAGGAACGTGGCGTGCTCGAGGGCGTGGATCGCCTGATTGGAAAGGGCGGCCTCGTACATCACCGGGATATGCCAGCCGATCAGGATCGTCGCCCACAACACGCAAGCCGCCAGGGGATGCGTCAACGTTTGCAGGCGCTGCACCGCGCGGAACTTGAGCGCGGGCTGCAGGATGGGACCGGTCACGCCGAGCACCAACAGCAGCCCGGCGAGGTCCCCGATCAGCATGTGCTGCAGCATGTGGACCGAGAACAGCCCGCCCTCGCCGATCGCGTCGATCGGGGACGACCCCGCCAGGACGAGCACGACCAGGCCCGAGACGAAGCACGACAATCGCCAGCGCGGCAGGCGCTTGCCGAGAGTCCTCGCGCGGTGCAGGTAGAGGAACAGGGCGACGCCGACGAGCACGAACATTGGCCACGATGGGCTCCAGGCCGAGCGCCAGCTGTGGCGCAGAACCTCCGCCTCCGCACCGGTGGGTGCCCCGGCGTGGGCCATCGCAAGGGCGGGCGACGCGAGCGTCACGAGCACGGCCGCAAGTGCGAGACGACGCACCTCAGCTCTCCGGCATCGGGTCGCCGAGCGCCGGCCGGCGGAAGCGACGCACCGTGGCGAGGAGCTTCGCGCCGAACGCGAGCGCGCAGATGTCGAACAGGACATAGCCGCTCGCGGCGCCGCTCGGTGGGTTGCCGTTGGCGACGCCGAGCCCCGGTACGACCTCTGCCCACTGCCAGGTCCCAATCGCCGTGCCGTAGATCTCGAGCACCGCGACCGCGAGGAACACGCCCGCGTAGAGGGTCGCCGCCCGGCGGCTTGCCAGGATGAACGCCGCGAGCGTCGCGCAGCCCACCGCGCCGGCCACGTCGTAGCGGCCGAGCACGCCGGAGAGGCCGAGCAGGCCCCACCCGGCGATCAGCCCAAGCACCACCTGCAAAAAAGCCGTGCGATGGCGCGCCACGAGCGCCGTCTGGCTGATACGAAGGCCGGTCAGGTAGACGAGCCCGTGCCCGGGCGG
>JBKKDD010000168.1:0-16797 GCA_046708705.1 Miltoncostaeaceae bacterium
CGATGGGGTCGAGACGGGGGGCGACGGTATCGTCCTCGGCGTCGAGCAAGACGTTGCGGGCGAGCGGCATCTGGTGGGAGGTGCTCTCGAGGATGTGCATCAGGTAGCCGGCGGTGTTGGGGAAGGCGACCAGGTCGCCGGCGCGAACGCCCACGGCGAATCGCAGGCGTCGCCAGGTCAAGAGCTCGCGCTCGATGCAGTATGCCCCGACCAGATAGCCGTCCACCGGGGACCGATCCGAGTCTCCGCGATCCGTGGCCGTCGCGACGAGCAGGGGATCGACCAGGAAGTCGTCCGATGTGCTCCGACACTGGGTCCGGTTCATCTCGAGGCCGACCAGGGTCGTCCCATCCGCGGCGCGCTTGCGAAACGCCACCCTGGCCACCGTCATCCCGCACCCGTCGAGTAACGCCCGGCCGGGCTCACAGCGCAACTCGAGCGCCATGTCACGCAGCGCTGTTGCCACGGTCCTGTCCGTGCCGCCGACCGCGACGAGGCCTGCCAGGACGGCATCGAGCCATTCGCCGCGGACCAGCTCCTGGGCGTACGGATACACGTGGGGCTCGCCGACGAGCCGGCCATCGTGAACGACCAATCCAAGGCCGTGACCGGCATAGGTGAGCGGTTCTGCGTCAGGGTCCACCAACCGCCGCCGGTGTTCCGCCCAGAACCGCTCCCATTCGTCAGCCGTCTCGAGGTAGCGCATCGGGATTCCGCCGCCGATGTCGAGGAACACCGGGGCGTGGCCCGCCGCCCGAAGTCCCGCGATCAGGTCGAACGCCTCTGCGCAGGCGTCGACGCGGTCACAGACGGCGTATCCGTCCAGGTGGAAGTGGATGCCGACGATCGACAGCCGTCGCGGCGACGCCCGCAGGATCTCGTCTGACGCCATGCCGAACCGGGTGGGAATGCCGGTGCGTCCCGCGCTGCGCGGCGCCAGCCGCATGGCGATCGGCAGATCGGTGCTTCCGCCCGCAGCGGCAACCGCTTCGTACGCAGCGAGCTCGTCCGCGTTGTCGATCGACACCGTGACCCGGTTCCGGGCGCAGAGCTCCAGAAGCGCCCGCGGTTTGACCGCGGCGGTCACGATCACCCGGTCGGGTGACGCGCCACGGGCGAGCGTCTGCTCCAGCTCGGCGGCGCTCGCGACATCGACCCCCAGGTTCAACTCGAGCGCCCGGTCCACGAGCCCGAGCGACTTGTTGGCCTTGCGCGCGAAGAAGATACCCAGGTCGATGGCCGCCCGCGCGGCGGCGTCACGCAGCTCAGCGGCGTTGCGGGCCATTGCCTCGGGAGCGATCAGGTTGACCGGCGAGCCCCAGCGTTCCACGAATGCCAGAAGTCGGTCGGGATCGTGCGCCAGCCGGGCCTGCCATGGCTCGAGCCGAGCGCTCAGCGGCGGCATGCCGCGACATGCCCGGCGCAGCCGGTCGACCTCGGCCGGCCTCACAGCGAGCTCGCCCATCTGTCCAACTCAGGATGCAGACGTCGCGACAACGTGTCGTTGCCGATAACCCAGTCCTCGGTCGGCCGCCCGGCGCACGCCAGCCCGGCAACCCCCTCGCCGTCCGGGCCGAGGCAGCGCGCATCGGCGGCCACCCTGATGCCGCGGCGCCCATCCTGTGTCAGCACGCCCGCGCGCAGCAGCCCCCCGATCGGTCCGGCATCGTCGGGGTGGACACCGGGCGCCGGCAGGACCGCGTCGATGACGCCGTCGATGCGGTCACCGGGCGCCTCGGTCGTGTGGTCCAGATCGACGATGCCGACGTCCGCGAGCGCGAGCAGCTTCGCCGCGTTGATCGGCGGAGGCCCGAACGCGATGCGCTCCATGCCCGCCGATGCGGCGCGGTACTCGCCGTACTCGTCATCGTCGAGCCCACCGTGACCCAGGCGCGCGACGATTGCCGGGTAGGTCAACCGCCATGCCTCGGCTGTGCACGTCTCGCCATCGGGTGGCGCCGTGCCGATCGCCATCGCCAGGGATCGCTCGATTGATGTGCGGACGTCCGCGCTCGGCGTCCGGCTTTGGATGCCGGACGATCGTGCGATCTCGTCTGCCAACCACGTGATGCGCGACATCACGTCGTTTCTCACCGAGAAACCCGACGGCAGTGTCTGGATCTCCGCGCGCGCGCGCGCCGCGGCCTGCGCCACGCCGTCCAGCGCCGTGAATCGCCCGGGAGGGGGCTTGACCGACATCGCGCGCCCGGATCGCGAGAACGGGATGATGGCCCCGGGTTCGCGCCCGCTCGCCGTGTAGCGCAGCGATCCGACCTCGTGCGTCGGTGAGAAGGCGCCGCCGCGTCCTTCTGTCAACGCGAGCGCCGCGTCGATGAAGCTGAGCGCGAATCCCCGCACGGCGACGCGCGCGCCGGGCGCAAGCGGTCGATCCTGCATCAACGGGCCGACCGGGAACGCCGGCACCTGCGGCACGGCGGCGTCCGCGACTCCCGCCGGCTGCGGCTCGGCCCACCGATGGCCGAGGCAGAGCATCACGTGGTCAAACGACCGCCGTCCGCTGCGCGACCCGACCAGCCAGCCGCGCGTCCCGGGCTCGACAGAGTTCACGAGCTCCCGCACGATCTCGACCTCGACCCCGCGGGGCCGATGTGCGAGCAGCGTCCGGACACACCACTGCAGGTACCGCCCCACCTGCGCGCGCGGCGGGTAGGACTCGTCATCCCCGGGCGCATGACGCGATCGCCACTGCGCGAAGTCCAGTCGCTGTGCCGCCGGCACGAACGTCGTGTCGGGTGGCCATGCATCGACCTGGGACGCCGCGAAGTTCATCCGAAGGAACGTGGGCTGCGCGGGGTCGTAGTTGGGACCGCACCCGGGCCGGCCGGGCTCGTAGGCCGTGACCGCGCAGGGCCGGGCGTCCGCGCCACGGCGGTGGGCATGCTCGAGCAGGCGCTCCAGGGCAAACATCCCCTTCGGTCCGAACCCCACGATGGCGACCCGCATCGCCGCAGTGCTCACCGGTCCTCGTCTGTGCGTCTCGATTCGGCTCTCACGCCGCCGACCAGATCGGCGAGTGCATCGGCGGGACACACGAGCTCACGCGCCACCCAGTCGTCGTCGTAGACCGTCTGCATGTAGCCGGCGCCGTCGTCGGGCAGGATCGCCGCGCACACCGACCCCGCCGCCATCGTCGTGGCCGCCAGCTCGATCGCGGCCATCAGGCCGCCGGACGAGGCACCCGCCACGATCGCCTCGCGGCGGGCGAGCCGGCGACATCCCACGACGCAGTCCAGGTCGCTGACGCGCATCACACGGCTGGGTGCCAGGCCCGCGGCAAGGGGAGGCGCGATTCCGGCGCCCATGCCGGGCAGCTTGCGCGCACGCGGCCGTCCCCCGAACAGTACGCTGCCGACGGCATCCACGGCGACGACCCGAGTGTCGCGCTCGTGCTCGGCGAGATAGGCGAGGCAGCCGCCCAGCGTGCCGGTCGTCCCGACGGCGACGAACAGGTAGTCGAGCCTGCCGCCAAGGGCCGCGTCGATTTCCTGCATCGTCCCGAACCGGTGCGCGTCCGGGTTGGCTCGGCTCGCATACTGATCGGGGCGAAACCACTCGGGGTGCTCTTCCTGCAGACGCCGCACCAACCCCAGCCGCGCGGTGAGCAGGTCGCCAGTCTGCGGGTCGGGCTCGGTCACGACGTGGACTCGGGCACCGAGGGCCCGCATCATCGCGATGCTCAACTCGTTGGTGCGGATGTCGACCACGCACACCAAGCGCAGGTCGTAACAGGAACAGGCACGGGCCAGGCCGATGCCCATGTTGCCCGATGTGGACTCGATCACGGTGTCGCCCGGAGCGAGCCGTCCCGTCGCGACCGCCGCCGCGATCATCCGCGCCGCGGGACGATCCTTCGCGCTCCCCCCGGGGTTGGCCGATTCCAGCTTGGCCCACAGATCGACCGGGCTGCCGGCCAGGTAGCGCTCCAGCCGTACCAGCGGAGTGTTGCCGATGGCGGTCAGGATCCCTGATCCACGCGCCGCGGCGTCGATGAGGCCGTCATGCTCACGCAGGCGGCCGGTCTCGAGTTGTGATCGCGACCGCATACAGGAGCATTTCCCCTGGGCGCGCCCGACAAACCCCGATGTGGCGGTCAGTCGCGCGTGACGATGATCCCGTCGGCCGCCCACCGGGCGATGTCCTGGGCGCTGTGGCCGAGCTCCCCGAGCACGTCACGCGTGTCCGCTCCCAGGTGCCTGCCGGGCCAGCGGATCGACCCGGGCGTGCGCGACAGGCGCACGGATGGGGCCATCATCGTGACGCGGCCGAGCTCGTCGTCCTCGACCTCGCTCAGCATGCCCGTGGCCAGCACCTGCTCGTCGTCGAAGAGCTCGTCGCGCTCGCGCACGGGACCGCAGGGGACACCGGCTTCTTCCAACACCTGCAGCCAGTGTGCGGTCGGCGCGGTGCGCATGCGCGGGGCGAACAGGCCGACCAGCTCGTCGTTTCGCGCCACGCGGTCGGCGCGCGACGCGAAGCGGTCGTCGTCAAGCAGCCTGGCCATCCCGAGCGCCGCGCAGAAGCGGTGCGCCAGACGCTCGGCGTAGGCGGCGATTGCGATCCACCCGTCCGCGGTCTTGTAGACGCGATAGAAGGCTCGGGCGAACGCCACGACCTGCGGCGGCTGATCATGCAGGCGCACCAGCGAATGGGCGTTGAACGCCACGGCCATGCCGAGCAGCGACAGCTCGACGAGCTGACCGCGTCCCGAGCGTTCGCGCTCCAACAGCGCCGCCAGGACGCCGGCGCAGGCCAAAAGCGGCAGGCCGGTGTCGTTGACGGGGATGGGGCTTGGTCGCGGCGGGTCATCGGGAGTGGCCGACGCCGGAGGCATGAACCCCGAGATCGCCTCGGTGACGATGTCGTAGCCGCGCTGCTCGCGTTTGGGACCGCGGTCCCCGTACGCCGAGATCTGGCAGTACACCAGGCGGTCGTTGAGTGTCTGGCAGGTCGGCCAGTCCACTGCCAAACGCTCGGGCACGCCGGGTCGCAGGTTCGTGACCAGCACATCGGCGCGGCGCACCAGCTCGTGGACCAGGGCCCGCCCCGTCGGAGTGGTCAAGTCGATGCAGACGGCGCGCTTGTTGCGGTTGGCCTGCAAATGGTGGCGGCTGCGGCCGGGGTGTCCGGGCACGACCTCGTGGTATCGCCACTCATCGCCGGCGGGCCGCTCGACCTTGATCACCTCGGCGCCCAAGTCCCCCAGGTGCATCGCGGCCAGGGGCCCGGCCAGGTTGTGCGACAGGTCGAGCACGCGAATGCCCGTGAGCGGTCCCCCCTCCATGCGGCGGGACGCTACCCGACCCGGCCACGCGGCCCGGGCGCCTTCGCCGCCGCCGAGTGGATCGCTACCGTTGTCGGCGTGCGGCGAACGATCTCACTGGCGAGCGCACTGGTCGTCATCGCAGTCGGGCCCGTCGCGGCCCTGACCGCCGACCCGCAGATCGCGAGCCTGGCGAACAGCGGCGCCAACCGCACCGGCGCGGTGACCGGCAGCGCGCTCTCCGTCGACGGACGCTGGGCCGCGTTCACGTCGAGTGACGACCTGACCGGCGCGTCGGCCGGCGGTGTGCGCCAGCTCTACGTCCGCGACCGCCTCAGCGGCGCCACGCTGCTGGCCTCCGCGAATACCAACGGCATCGCCGCCGCCGCGCCCGGGGTGGACGATCCGGGGTATGCGATCTCCGGCGACGGCCGGTTCGTGGTGTTCGCCTCCGGCGCCGCGAACCTGGTCGCCGGTGACGCCGACGGCGTCGATCGGGACGTTTTTCGCAAGGACCTCCGTACCGGCGCCATCGTCGTCGTGTCACGCGCGGCGGGTGGGACGCAGGCCAACGGCCCGGTCGGCGGCGACCCCGACGTCTCGTTCGACGGCGCGCGCGTCGCCTACGTGACCGGCGCCGCAACCAACCTGTGGGCGGGCGATGCCTCCTCCGCGAGCGACGTCGTTGTCCGCGACCTGATCATGGATGCGAGCGTGCTCGCGAGCGTTGCGCCCGCGGGCGGCCCGTTGAGCGGCACCCTGTCGAACCCGGCCATCAGTGCCGACGGTCGCGTCGTGGCGTTCCAGGATGACGCGGCGATCGCCGTCCGCGACCTGGGCGCCGCGACCACCACCGTCGTCGCGCCCACCGGCGCCCGACCAGCCCTGTCCGGCGACGGCCGCGTGGTCGTGCTCCAGACCGGCGCGGGTGTCACGCGCCACGACCGCTCGGCTGGAGCCTCGTCCCTGGTGACGGCCACGGGCGCCGCGCCTGTCGTGTCGGCCGATGGCGCCCGGGTGGCGTTCGAGACCACCGACGCGGCACGGGGCGACGCCAACGGCGTCACGGATGTCTATGCATGGACGCTCGGCGGCTCGGTGCAGCGCGTCAGCGAGCGCGCGGGCGGCGGTGAGGTCGCCCAGCCGTCCACCCGTCCCGCGATCGGCGCGGATGGGAGCGCCGTCGCGTTCGACAATCGCGACAGCGGCGTTGGCCAGACGCTCAGTGCGGCCGACACGGACGGGGCGCTCGACGTGCTCACGGCGGGTCTGCCCGCGACGGACACCGTCGGGCCCGACATCGCCGTGGTCGGTCCGGTGGACGGCGCGTCGGTCGCCTCCGCGTCAATCGGGGTGAGCGGGCAGGTGGCGGACCCCTCGGGGATCGTCGCGGTCACCGTCAACGGCGCGCCGGTGGTGCTCGGGGCGAGCAATGCGTTCGCCGCCGAGCTACCGCTTGCAGTTGGGGCGAGCACGATCACGGTTCGCGCGCTCGACGGAGCGGGGCGATCATCGGAGCGACGCCTCGCCGTCACGCGCCCCGCGGCCCAGGCGACGTCCGCCGCCGCCAAGGCGCGCGCGCGGCTGCTTCGGGTGTGGCGCTCGGGACGCGCCACGCGCGCCCGGTTCGTGCTCGACCGCGGCGCCAACCGCGTGCTCGTGCGTGTCTGGCGACGCGTCGCCCGGGTGGGCCAGGGCCCGACCTGGACGCCCGCGACCAAGCTCAAGGCGATCGGCGTCGTGCCCGGCCGTCGCACGGCGATCGTCAGCGCGGCGCCACTGAGACCGGGCATCTACCAGGTGCGCGTCACGGTGATCTCACCCGGCGGCACGGCGGTGGCCGTCATGCGCCACGTGGTGGCGCGTCGCACGCAACCACGCTGATAACGTCCGTGGCTGCGTCACACCGAAAGGACACACGATGGGTCTCCTCAAGCGCTTTCTCATGATCGTCAAGGCGAAGTTCAGCAAGATGCTGGACAACGCCGAGGATCCCAACGAGACGCTCGACTACTCGTACGAGAAGCAGCTCGAGCTCTTGCAACAGGTGCGCCGTGGCGTCGCGGACGTCGCCACGTCCAAGAAGCGGGTCGAGCTGCAGTCGCAGAAGCTGGAGGCGAGCGTCGCCAAGCTCGACTCCCAGGCGCGCCAGGCGCTGCAGGTGGGTCGCGAGGATCTGGCCCGCGTGGCGCTGGAGCGCAAGTCGGGCGTGCAGGCCCAGTTGCAGAGCCTCGACACGCAGCGCCAGCAGCTCGAGGGGGAGCAGGCCAAGCTGCAGGACGCCGAGCAGCGTCTGACCGCCAAGGTCGAGTCGTTTCGCACGCAGAAGGAGACGATCAAGGCCCAGTACACGGCCGCCGAGGCCCAGGTCAAGATCAGCGAGGCGTTCAGCGGTATCTCCGAGGAAATGGCCGACGTCGGCCTGGCCCTGCAGCGGGCCGAGGACAAGACCGAGCAGATGCGCGCCAGGGCGGGGGCGCTGGACGAGCTGCTCGAGTCCGGCGCGCTCGAGGACATGACCCAGACCGGCGACGCGATCGACCGGGAGCTCGCCCAGGTGTCGGCCGAGAGCGATGTCAACGCCGAGTTGGAGGCGCTCAAACGCGAGCTCGGCACCGGCGCCGCGCCGTCCGACGGCACCGCCATCGAGGGCGGGCAGTCATCGCGGTGACGGGCTCCGGCCGGGGATGACGGTCGATCGGTCCAAGGAGCTCGAGCGCGACCGGTTCTATATGGGTCTCGCCCGGGCGGTTCGCGACGGCGCCGACTGCCTGGGCAGCAGGGTCGGCGCGGTGCTGGTACGTGAGAACCGCGTGGTCTCGACCGGGTACAACGGCACGCCGTCGGGCTTCACCAACTGCACCGACGGCGGGTGCGTGCGCTGCAGCGACAGCGATCTGCACGCCCGGGGGCGGGGGGACGAGGCCACCGACGACGAGCACACCTCTGGCCGCGCGCTCGACCGGTGCATCTGCGTGCACGCCGAGCAGAACGCGTTTCTGACCGCGGCGCGGTTCGGCACGCGGGTGGAGGGCACCACGCTCTACACCACGCTCAGCCCGTGCTTCGGCTGCCTGAAGGAGGCGGTGCAGGCGGGTGTGGTGCGGGTGGTGTTCGACGAGGTCTACCTGACCTCGTACAACGACGCTCTGCAGCGCCAGTACGACGACCTGGCCGCCCACCTGGCCCAGGACGACGTGACGCGCTTCGAGAGCCTCGGCGGCGGCCAGTAGAGGGCCCGATCAGCCGTCCGGGTCAGGGCCTGAGATCGGAGGGTAGCCGGCGTAGCGGCCCATGGCCTCCAGCATCGGTCCCAGTTGCCGACCGAGCGTGGTCAGCCGGTACTCGACCTGGGGCGGGCTCGTCGGCAGCACGCGTCGCTGCACCAGCCCGGCGGCCTCCAACTCGCGCAGCCGCTCGGTCAGCATCCGTGCCGAGATGTTGCCGATCGCCTCGACGTACTCGCTGAAGCGCACGGCGCCGAGCATCGCCGCGTAGAGCACCGACAGTTGCCACCGCCGCTCCAGGAGGTCCGCCGCGTGGCGGACCTCCCGGGGGACGGGCCTACACCGTCTCGAGCGATCCATTGCGGGCGGGCTCCAGGGCGAGCTCGAGGACCTCGTCGATCGTCATCACCGGGTGGAACGTCATCTGCTCGCTGACGTCGACCGGGATGTCGTCCAGGTCGGCTCGGTTTCGCTCCGGCAGGATGACCTCGGTCAGCCCGGCGGCATGCGCCGCGAGCACCTTCTGCTTGAGGCCGCCGATCGGGAGCACGCGCCCCTGCAGGGTGACCTCGCCGGTCATGCCGACCGTGTGTCGCACCGGCCGACCCGAGAGCAGCGACGATAGGGCCGTGACCATGGTGATGCCGGCACTCGGGCCGTCCTTGGGAATCGCTCCGGCCGGCACGTGGACGTGGAACTGCGTCCCCTCGAACGCATCGGGGCGGATGTGCAGATCGTCGGCGTGGGCACGCACGTAGGAGAGGGCGATGTGCGCCGACTCCTTCATCACGTCGCCCAGCTGGCCCGTCAGCTGTAGCCCGCCCGTGCTGCTGTCGGCCATCGAGCTCGCCTCCACGAACAGCACGCCGCCGCCGGCGCCGGTCACCGCCAGGCCCGTGGCCACGCCGGGCGTCGCGGTGCGCGATGCCGACTCCTGGAAAAACCGCTGCCGTCCGAGCGCGTTGCGCACGGTCGCGAGGTCGATGGTGACCGGCGCCGCGACCTGCGCCGCGACCTGCGCGGATGCGAGCTTGGTCACGACCTTGCGAAGGAGCTGCCCCAACTGGCGCTCCAGCCGTCTGACTCCGGCCTCCAACGTGTACTCGCGGATGATGGTCCAGAGCACCTCGTCGGCGATCTCGACCTCGTCGGAGCGTAGGCCGTTGCGCGTGACCTGCCGTGGCCACAGGTAGCCGCGGGCGATGTCCAGCTTTTCCGCCTGGGTGTAGCCGTCGAAGTCGATGACCTCCATGCGGTCCAGGAGCGGACCGGGAATCGTGTCGACGCCGTTGCCGGTGGCGATGAACATCACCTGGCTGAGGTCGATCTCCACGTCCAGGTAGTGGTCGCGGAAGCTGTGGTTCTGCGCCGGATCGAGCACTTCCAGCAGCGCGGCCGAGGGATCGCCGCGCCAGTCCGCGCCCACCTTGTCGACCTCGTCCAGCATGATCACGGGGTTCATCGTCCCGACGTCGCGGAGCGCGCGCACCAGCCGTCCGGGAAGCGCGCCGACGTACGTGCGCCGGTGGCCGCGGATCTCGGCTTCGGCGCGCACCCCGCCGAGTGAGATGCGTATGAACTCGCGACCGGTGGCCCGTGCGATGGACTCGCCGATCGAGGTCTTGCCGGTGCCGGGAGGGCCGATCAGGGTCAGGATCGCGCCCGAGCGAGCGTCGTCCTCGACGTCGCGGTCGCGGCGCAGCTTGGCCACGGCCAGGTGCTCGGTGATCCGATCCTTGACGTCCTCGAGCCCGGCGTGGTCGGCGTCGAGCACCTCGCGCGCCGCCACCGGGTCGAGCCGCTCGTCCGAGCGGATGCTCCACGGCACCGCGATCAGCCAGTCCAGGTAGTTGCGGATCGTCCCGGACTCGGCGGACTGCTCGCCCATGCGCTCCAGACGCGAGAGCTCCTTGCGGGCCTGGGCCGCAACCTCATCGGGCATCCCGGCAGCGTCGATCTTGGCGCGGTACTCGTCCACCACGGAGGCGTCGTCCTCGCCGAGTTCCTTGCGGATCGACTCCATCTGGCGACGCAGGATGTACTCGCGCTGCTGGCGCTCGGCGCCCTGCTCGACGTCGTCGCGGATGCGCTGACGAAGCTGCAGATCCCTGAGCCGCTCACGCTGTAGGCGGACGGCGAGGTCCAGGCGTTCGGTCACGTCGAGCGTGGCCAGAAGCTCGGCCTTCTGCTCGTACGTCAGGTCGGGTGAGTATCCGGCGGAGTCCGCCAGCGTGCCCGGCTCGACGATGGCTCGCAGGAACCCGGCGACGCGGCCGTCGCCGCCGCGGATCTCAAGGATCTCCTCGACGATGGCGCGGTACTCGCGCTCGAGCTCGCGCGTGCGTCCGTCGACGGGGACCGGATCGGTGCGCTCGTCGACTTCGACGCGCAGGACGCCGCCGGGGGTCGTCTGCCCGGCGCCGATGACGGCACGGTGCAGGCCGGTGATGGTGACCGCCCGCCCGCCGCCGGGTAGCCGCACGCGGTCGCTGACCTCGGCGACGGTGCCGACCTTCACGTACTCGTTGTCGTGACGGGGAACGAGGACGACGCGCTCCTCGTCGTCGACGTCGATCGCGAGGGTCAGGCCCATGTTGGGGAAGACGACGACGTCGTCCAGGGGGATCAATCGCAGAAGCTGCGGCCCATGGCTCATGAGGTGAGGCTCCTCTCCAGGTTACTAATCACAAGCTGATGCAAAAAGTAAAGCAGCATCGTCCGCGTCGTGCCCTGGCCCCGGTGGGACGTCGGTCAGATCGCCTGCCGCGGGTGGCGCATCACGATCTCGTTGATCCCGACACCCGCCGGTTGGGTGACGGCGAACATGACCGCCCGCGCGACGTCGTCGCCGGTCAGGTGGACCGGGGGCGTGTTCTCGAAGAACGGCGTGTCGACGTTGCCGGGCGAGATGACCGTGACGCGGACGCCGTGCTCGCAGAGTTCCTTACGCGCGGACTCGGCGAGGGCGACCACGGCGTGTTTGGTCGCCGAGTACACGGATCCCTCGATCGGCACGTGCCCCGCGACCGAGCCCGTGACCAGCAGGTGGCCTTCGCTCCTGCGAAGCGCCGGGACCGTGGCGCGCATCGTGATGGCCGCACCATAGACGTTGGTGAGCACCATGGACCGCCAGTGCTCGGGCGACTCGGACAGGAGCCCCCGCGCCGCGCCGAACCCGGCGTTGGCGAACACCACGTCGATCCGTCCGAACGCATCGGTGGTGGCCGTGACCGCCTGCTCCACCTGGTCCCACTCCGTGACGTCACAGGTCAGGGCAAGCGCCCGCTCGGGGCCGCCGAGCGCGGTCGCGAGCTCCTCCAGCTTGTCCGTGGACCGCGCAAGCAGCGCAAGCCGGTGCCCGGCTGCGGCCGCGTGCCTGGCGGTTGCCTGGCCGATCCCGGTGGATGCGCCGGTGATGAGAAAGACGGGAGGTTCGCTCATCCGCCTACCCTCGCATTTCGGCGTCCCACCCCGCCGCGCCCCTATCCACCGGCCCGCGGCGTCCACCCGCGTCCTCGTCAGGGTTCGACGACCAGGCTTCGGCCACCGCGTCGCCCGCCGCCGCCGAGGACTCGATTCACGAAAGCGGAGCGAGCGGAGGGAGCCAAATTGCCATTTGGCGGATCGGTGTGCCACTTGAAAGGTGTCGGGCGCCGGGCTCCCGCGCCGGGCGGTGCGAGGATGTCGGCATGACGCGCTTTCCGCTTCGCAGATGCCGGGCCACACGCCTGCTGTGGCCGATGGTCCGTGGAGAGAAGGCTGCCGAGGTCGGGGAGGGGCGGGTGCGGATCCAGCTCGGCGTGCTCGGTCGCGCGGACATCGACGTGCAGCAGATCGCCCGACTCTCGACCATGCACTGGCCGTGGTGGGGCGGCATCGGCGCTCGGCTCGGCCGCCAGATGGTCGCCTACACACTGGCGTGGGGCGACGTCGCGGTCATCGAGCTCCGCGAGCCGCTCGACGTATGCGCGCCCCTTCGCTGGCGCGCCGCCCGGATCATCGTGGGCGTCGCCGACCCGACCGCGTTCCTCGACGCGATCGCGGCCGAGCGGAGCCCCTGCTAATCCGACTGCATCGCGATGAGACGGTTGCCGTCCGGATCGTAGAACTCCAGAAGCTTCGTTCCGTCCAGGTCCTCCACGTCCCGCCGCGTGACGTCGTTGCTCGCCAGGTGCGCCTCCAGCGCCACGACGTCGTCGCTTCGGAACACCACCGTGGCGCCGCCGCCGTGCGGTCGCGTAGCAAGCTCACCCTCCAACGCCAGGTCGTAGCCGCCGACGTCGAACTCGGCCCAGTCGTTGCCCGCCCGGTTCTTGAGCTTGAGCCCGAGCACGCCCCCGTAGAACGCCACCGCCTTCTCCATGCTGCAGATGCGGTAGTACACGGTCTCGATCCCCTGAAGCAACGCCACGTCGAATTCCTCTCGCTGTCGGTCGGCGCGGGAGTCTAGCCCCCTACAACGCCGAGCGCCGACAACGGATCACCATCGCCGGCGCCGGATGTTGCGCAATTGTTTCGAATGGACCTCCAGACGTCAGGGTTTCGTAAAGCCGGGGTAGGGTCACGCCGACACACACCTACACTGATCCCGATGCGAAGTCTCCCTGCAAAACCGCGACGCCTCCCACGCGTTCTCGTCCTCCTCATCGTCCTCGGCATGGTCGCGACGGTCGCGGCGTGCGGCGGCGACGACGGCGGCCGCCCGGCCGTGACCGAGACCACCCCGACCTCGCCGGCTCAGGCGAACCCGACGCCCTCGACCACGACCACGTCGACGTCCTCCCCGGCGGTCACACGCACCGTGACCCTGTTCTTCGCCAATGCCGATGCCCAGGAGCTGGTCGAGGAGTCACGCTCCACCGACGCCACGGGGTCCGACCTTCGCGCCGCCCTGGTCGAGCTCGCCAAGGGCCCGGCGACCGGGACCGGACAGCAGCCCGCCTTGCCTCCCGGCACCGCGATCGTCGGCACGGACGTCCAAGGCGGACTGGCCACCGTCAACCTGAGCGGCGACTTCGTCCAGGGCTACCCGTCCGGTGGCGCCGCGGCCGAGCTCGCCGTCCTCGGTGCCCTCGTCTACACCGCCACCACCGTCGACGGCGTCGAGCGCGTGCGCGTCACGGTCGATGGCCAGACTCCTGCTCCGGCGGGCTCCCAATACGACTGGACGTCGGCGTTCACCCGCGCCGACTTCCCCGACGTCACGGCGGCGCCGTGAGCAGGTTCCGCCTCGTCCTGATCGCGTGCGTCGCCGCCCTGCTGGCGGCGAGCACGTCTGCCACCGCCGCCAAGCCCCTCGTCGCTGTCGACGCGGGCCACGGCGGCGCCGACAGCGGCGCCGTCGGCGTGCTGCCGCCGGGCACGCTGACCGGTCTGCCTCCGCGCGCGGACAGGGACGGCCAGACGGTGATCTACGAGAAGGACGTCACCCTCGACGTCGCCCAGCGCCTCAACCTCTACCTGCAGCAGCAGGGCTTCCCGACCGTCATGACCCGCACCCAGGACATGGCGGGCGGCGACGTCCCCTCCACGACGGTCGGCGCCGACCTGAAGGCCCGGGTCGACATCGCCAACGTCGCGGGCGCGCGCATGTTCGTCTCGATCCACGAGAACTCGCTCGCCGCCACCACGCAGGGCAGCGAGACCTTTCACTTCTACTACTCGACACCCGGCGCCAAGGCGCTCGCCCAACTGGTCCACGAGCAGGTGCTCGCGGCGCTCGGCCTGCCCGACCGGGGTGTCAAGACCGCGGGCTTCTACGTCCTGAAGTACACCAGGATGCCGGCGATCCTGGTCGAGGGGGCGTTCCTCTCCAACCCCAACGAGGCGCTGTTGCTGGCCGACCCGAGCGTCCGCCAGCGTCTGGCCGAGGGCATCGGTATCGGCGTCGCCCGCTACACGGCCGCCGGCTACGACACCCTGTACGGCCAGATCGTCAACGCCGGCCCCAGGTACCAAATCAACGCGGGTGCGTTCCGCAAGCTCAAAGACGCCCGCTCCCGTCACCGGCTGGTGCGTCGCAAGGGCTTTTCGGCGGTCATCCGTAGCGAGTATCACCCCAAGCTGCGCCGCTACCTGTTCTACGTCGTGGCGGGAAAGTTCACCTACCTCGACAACGCCCAAGCTCTGCGTACGCGCATGCGCACCAAGCGGATCCCCGCCAACGTGGCTCCGCTCGCCAAGCGCTCCCGTCCGGTGCCCAAGTAGGGCCGTCCGGCCTGCGGGTCTAGCATCACTCGGGCCGTGCCGCCCGACCTCCTGCAGCTCCAGTTTTCCTTCCCGCACCCGCAACCCGGCAGCGAGCATCAGGTCACGCTCGCCGACAAGCTGTGCGATCTGCTCGCCCGGCGCGGTCGCCCGCTGGAGACCGGTCACGTCGTGGCGCAAGTGCTGCGGATGCGCACGTGCCCCGAACGCCTGCAGCGCCGCCTCGTCGCCGAGATCGTCGACGGCGACCCGCGCCTGACCTGGCGCGGCCGGGACCTGGTCGGCCTGGCGCCGCCCGGGTGGGCCGCCACGACCCTGGACGAGGCCACGTTCTGCGTGCTGGACATCGAGACGACCGGCGGCGCGCCCGGCCGCTCCAAGATCACCGAGATCGCCGCGGTGCGCCTGCGTGGCGGCGCCAGCATCGACCGGTTCGAGGTCTTGGTCGACCCGGGCGGTCCGATTCCCGCGCCGATCACCCGCATCACCGGGATCACCGACGCCATGCTGGTCGGCCAGCCGCGCATCGAGGAGGCGCTCGAGCGGTTCGTCGCGTTTGTCGGCGACGACGTCATGGTCGCCCACAACGCGCCGTTCGACTTCCGGTTTCTCAACTACGAGCGGTTCAGGATCGCCGGCAGGTACTTCACCCAGCCGTGGCTGGACACGCTGGTGATCGCCCGGCGCCTGCTGCGCCAACGCCTGGACCGGTTCGATCTGGGAACGCTGGCCGAATGGGCCGGCACCGCGGTTCGGCCGAGCCACCGTGCCTTGCCGGACGCCGAGGCCACCGCCGAGCTGCTCGTGCGACTGCTCGCCTTGCTCGCCGAGCGGGGGCACACCACCCTGGAGCGCGCGGTCGGGTTCGGCCAAGCCGGGGGGGCGCGCTACGCGCACAAGCTCGCGCTGGCCGACGCCCTGCCGCAATCACCCGGCGTCTACATCATGCGCGACCGCGACGGCGCCCCGCTCTACATCGGTAAGGCCCGCAACATCCGCCGCCGCGTGCGCTCGTACTTCGGCCCCCAGGGGCGCCACAGCCGCCTGGTCGCCCGCGCGCTCGAGGCGGTCGTCCAGATCGACCACGAGGAGACCGGCTCCGAGCTGGGTGCCCTGCTTCGCGAGACTGCGCTGATTCGTGAGCTGCGGCCGCCGTGCAACAGCCGCGGCGTCACCGCGGGCGGGCGCCGGTACATCAAGCTGAGCATCGGCGATCGGCACCCGCGGTTCTTCGTCGCCGCGGACGTCCTGGACGACGGTGCGGCGTACTACGGGCCGGTGCGCTCCGAGCGACTCACCCGCGCCGCCCTCGACGCCCTGCAGGCCCTGTATCCGATCGACATGTGCCACCCGCGCTGCGCCGCAGGCCAGGTGCGGCTGGTGGATCATGTGCCCGAAGGCTGTCGCGGACCGTGCGGCGCCGGTGGTGTCGATGCTCATCGCGCCGGCGTGGATCAGGTTCGCCTGCTGCTCGAGTCCGACCAGGGCACAGCGATGGCACTGCTGGCCGACCGCCTCGCCGAGCGCTCACGCGATCTGCCGCTGCTTCGCGAGCCCGAGGCCCGTGAGGCTCTGGAGGCCCTGATCGGGTTCTTGGGGGCACTGGGCCGCGCCCGGTCGGCGTCGCGGGCGTGCGGTGTCATCGTGGAGCCCGGCATCGACGGACGCCACGTCACCGCCCTGTTTGTCCAAAACGGTCGGGTTGCACTGCGACGGGAGATGGCGCCCGACTCCCTGGACGAGGTCGTCGCGAGCGCCCTCGCCGCCCTCGGCGGCGATCATCAACCCGCGCCGCTCGCGCCAGGTGAGCTCGACGCCGCGATGATTCTGCACGAATGGCTGGATGCTCGTGCCGGGCACCCCGGCGTGGTGGCCCTTCGCGCTGGCTTCGATGCTGCGTTGGCGACCGCGGACGTGATCGAGGCGGTGAACGCGATGGCGAGCTTCAGCATCGGCCCGCTCGCCGCCGGGTATGCGTCCGCCGCCTGAGGCGGGCACGGTGCGCGCAGGCGCCGCGCTCCCGCTGACCAGCCGGTATGGGGCGCTCGCCAGCGAGTCCGCCGCCGGCCTGCGGGCCTGGGC
>JBKKDD010000169.1:0-2793 GCA_046708705.1 Miltoncostaeaceae bacterium
GCCTGGAGCAGTCCGTGCTGGCGCAAACCCTTGTCGACCCAGAGCGTGTTGAGCGTCGTCGCGTCAAAACCGGTCAGGAACATGTTGACCACGATCACCAGGTCCACGTCCCGGTTCCTGACGCGGAGCGACAGGTCGCGGTAGTAGTTCTGGAACCGTTCGGCCGAGGTGTCGAAACTCGTGCCGAACATCGCGTTGTAGTCTCCGATCGCCCCCTCAAGGAATTCGCGGGACGGCGCGTCCAGGGCGTCGGTCTCGAACTCCTCCTCGGCTAACAGCCCCTCGACGTCCTCGTTGGCCGCGTAGCTGAAGATGGTCGCGACCTTCAACGGGGGATACCCCGAGCCCCCGGCCAGCCGCTCACCCTGCTGGCGTGCGATCTCCGCGTAATAACGCTTGGCGGCGTCGATCGACGCGGTGGCGAAGATCGCGTTGAACCCCGCCACTCGGTTGGCGCCCAGCCGGTACGTCGCGCTGCGCCGGGTCTTCTGGTCGAAGTGCTCGAGGATGTACCCGACGACCAGTTGAATCCGATCCGGCGCGAGCAGCGCACGCTCGCGATCGATTCCCGATACCTGCGCCTCGCTGACGATCGCCCGGGCCTTGATCGTGTTGACGTAGTCGATACGAAACGGCAGGACGTTATTGTCGCTGATCGCATCGACGATCGTGTAGCCGTGCAGCTTGTCGCCGAACGCCTGCTCGGTCGTGCGAAGCTGCGGGTTGCCACCTGACCCGGCGTTCGCGCCGAAGATCGGCGTGCCGGTGAACCCGAACAGGTGGTACTTCCTGAATGCCTTGGTGATCGCCGTGTGCATGTCGCCGAACTGGCTGCGATGGCACTCGTCGAAGATCAGCACGACGTGGCCGTCGTAGATCGTGTGGTCGCGATGCTGATCGACGAAGCGCGCGAGCTTCTGGATGGTCGTGATGATGATCCGCGCGGCCGGATTGGCGAGCTGTGTGGCGAGCACCCGCGTGGAGGTGTTGGAGTTTGCCGCCCCCTTCTCGAACCGCTCGTATTCGCGCATGGTCTGGTAGTCGAGGTCCTTGCGGTCGACGACGAAGACCACTTTGTCGATGTGCGAAAGCCGGCTGGCGAGCTGCGCGGCCTTGAAGCTGGTGAGCGTCTTGCCCGACCCAGTTGTGTGCCACACGTAGCCCCCGGCGGCGCGGGTGCCGAGCTGTCGCTGGTTCGTGGACGTTTCGATCCGCAGCAGGATCCGTTCGGCGGCGACAATCTGGTACGGCCGCATCACCAGCAGCTTGCGGTCGACGTCGAAGACGCAGTACCTGGTCAGAAGGTTCAGCAGCGTGTGCTTGGCGAAGAACGTCTTGGTGAAGTCGCCGAGGTCGGCAATGCGCCGGTTCTGCGAATCGGCCCACCAGCTGGTGAACTCGAAGCTGCTCGACGTCTGGCGCCGGCTTCGCCGCCCCGTGGTCTCGCCGATGTGCTCGTTGCGGGTGGTGTTGGAGTAGTACTTGGTCAGGGTGCCGTTGCTGATCACGAAGAGCTGCACGTACTCGAAGAGCCCTGAGCCCGCCCAGAAGCTGTCGCGCTGGTAGCGGTTGATCTGGTTGAACGCCTCGCGGATGTCGACGCCCCGGCGCTTGAGCTCCACGTGCACGAGCGGCAGGCCGTTGACGAGGATCGTGACGTCGTAGCGCGACGCTCGCGTGGCCGCGTCGGCGCCGACCTCGTACTGGTTGACCACCTGCAGCCGGTTGTTATGGATGTTCTGCTTGTCGATCAGGTAGATGTTTTTGGTGGTGCCGTCATCGCGCTTGAGGACCTGGATGTGGTCCTCCTGGATGCGCGCCGTCTTCTCGACGATGCCCTCGTTGGCGCTCGCGATCTTCTCGGCGAAGAACCGCTCCCACTCCGTGTCGGAGAACGTGATCTGGTTCAGCGCCTCCATCTGGGTGCGGAGGTTCGCGACCAGTGCCGCCTCGCTGGTGAGGGGGAGGTACTCGTAAGCCTGCTGCCCGAGCTGCTGGATGAACGCCTTCTCGAGCGCCGCCTCGCTCTGGTAGCCGACGCCGCGCGACGGGTCGGGCGTGTAGGAGGCGACAACCGTGCTCTCGTCGCTGACCGCGATCGGTTCGTACTTTGCTGACGGGGGGAGGTCGGGAGCGGACGCCTGCGGATCTGGATCGGTCACGCCGCCGCACGCTCCTTGAATGTGAGCAGCCGATCGCGGTAGTACTCGTACTGTCTCCGACGCGCCGTCAGCTCGGCGGGGAGACCGACGGAAAGATCGTTGACGAGGGCGTCGAAGGAGTCGAGGACACCTACGATCCGCCCCTGTTCTGCGACCGAAGGGGCAGGTATCGGGATCCTCTTGAGGTTGGCCTGATTGAGCTTCGGCTGAGCGCCGCCCGCGACGAAAGGGCCCAAGTCGATTGAGTTCAGGTAGATCTCTACGAACCGCTGCTCTACGCGCGTACCAAACCGAAGGACATGCGCGTGATTGTTCACCCATGCTTTGCCGGAGATCGGGAACGCTATCGGAGTGGATCGAGCAAGCAGGTTGGCTCCGTCCTCGGAGACCAGAAGCAGGTCCTCGTCGAACAGGTGGCCTGCGACGTAGTCGACCACTCCTGAAGCCCCGTAGTAGGGGACATCCCCAGGGATGCGGGCACTCCGTGTGATGGGCCGTCGCATGGCGTCCAGGTTTTCAGCGGCATCGCCAAGCGTTGTCCACCGGACCTCCTCCTCGTCAAACGCGAACAGGGAATCCCGCGAGTACTCGTACTGCCGCCGACGCGCCTCCAGCTCCGCCTCCAGCTCCG
>JBKKDD010000170.1:0-23279 GCA_046708705.1 Miltoncostaeaceae bacterium
CCGAGGCGACCGCGCGGGCGATCCCGGGGCTGCGCGTCTGGGTCACCAACGAGTACCAGCACAACGGGCTGCGGACCGACGGCGCCAACATCCTGGACCGCCTGATCGCCCTGGCACGCGGCGAGCGGTGAGCGGTACCCGTCCCTAGATTTTCCGGTAGCGCGCGTCGGCGATCGAGTAGGCGCCGAAGGCGATCAGGCCGGCGGCCACGACCGCGAGCGCGATCGTCCCGTACGTCTCGCTCGCCAGGCTCTGCAGCGCGCCGTCGAGGCCCTTGGCCTCCCCGGGGTCGTACTCGATGGCGGCCTTCAGGAAGAAGATGCCGATCAGCGAGAACGTAATGCCGCGTGCCAGCAGGCCGACCGTGCCCAGTGCGGTGAATCCCTTGAGCGTCTTCGGGCTCATGTACTGGGTCTTGGAGTCCTTGAGGAACCGCTGGCTGACGCCGAGGTAGGCCTGGTAGGCGCCGATGCCGATGAACACGAGCCCTGCGAGGGTCACGATCAGCCGGCCCGCGGGCCAGCCGAACACGTCGGCGGTGCCGGACCCGGCCTGGTTGCCACCGCCACCCGACGAGCCGGTCAGGATCCCGATCGCCAGCCCGCAGAAGATCGCGTACGACACCGCACTACCGGCGGCGCCGAGGCGATCGAGTGCGCTGTGCTTGCCCGCCTCGGGCGTGCGGCCGATGAACGCCATCGCAGCGCGCCACAGCGCGTATCCCGCCAGGCCGATCGCGACGAGTACCAGGAGCGCGCGACCGAACGACTGGTCGATGATCAGCTGGAACGCCCCCTGTTGGTCGGCCTTCTCGCCGCCCTCGCCGCGGGCGATCTGCACCGCGAGCATCCCGATCAAGATGTAGATCACGCCGCGCGCCGCGTAGCCCGCACGGGCGAGGCGTTCGAACGTCGTGGTCTGGGTGGCCGATTGGGCAGCGTCAGAGGCGGATGTCGTCATGAGGCGTCACTACCCCGTTTCACAGGATCTCAACCGCAGGTCAGGGCGCGGGCGCGACGGGGGCCTTCTGCGCCGTCTCGGTCTCGATACGCTCGACGGTTGCACCGAAGCGCAGCAGCCGACCGCCAAACGCGATGGCGCACAGGGCGAACCACGCCCATCCGAGCGCGAGCCCGGCGATGACGTCGGAGAGCCAGTGCACGCCCAGGAACACGCGGCTGCACGCCACGGCCACCCCGATCGCCACCGCGCCGCCCGCGAGCAATGCCCGCCCGGGCGCCGAACGCCCTCGCCCCGCGATCAACGCCAGGGCGGCGAAGAACGCGGCGGCGGTCGACGTGTGACCGCTCGGAAATGAGGGGCCGAGCGTCTGCGCGATCGGGTTGAGGGTGGGACGCGCACGGTCGGCCAGCTCCTTGACCGTGGTCGTCACGATCTTGTCGCCGGCGATCACCGCAATCAGAAACAGCGCCGTCACATAGCGGCCCGGCCGCCGGATCCACTCGATCGCGATCACGACGAGCCCCGCGATCACGACCACCCATGTCTCGCCGAGTTGGGTGACGAGCTCGATGGCCGCGTCGGTGAAGCCCGTCGCGTTCTCGTTGGCCCACTGGGCCGCCGATGCGTCGATCTCACGAACCGTGGCGTTGCTTCGCACCAGATAGGCGAAGATCCCGAGCACCACGCCGCCGCCGATGATGACCGCCAGCGCGATCGTCATCGCCAGACCCGTCGCCATCTTGGGATTACGCCGGTCACGCGCCCATCGACGAAGCCGCGCGTGCTGCGCGGCGGTCTCGGCCGCCGCATGCACGACCGGCGCGGTCGTCACGCCGGGCGCCGCGTAGGGATACCGCCATGCGACCGCACCCGCGAGCACACCGGCGGCGGCGGCGATCGCCAGCAGGATCAGGAAGGTCATGGTCGGAAGGGAGTGGTCGCGGGCATTCTGCGGAGGAATGTTTCCCGGAGCCTGACAGGGGAAACATGGATCCATGCCCGAATCGAGGACGCGGCCCGCGCCGTCACCCCAGGCCGACATCGTCGATGACGACCCGCCGCATCACTTCATCCTCGATCCGATCCGCGGCGGCATCTCCTCCGCGATCGCCGCCCGGTTGTCGACGTGGCGGCCGACGGCGGTGTTCACAGTCACGTTCCTGGCCGGGTACGTGCTGCTGGCCGCGGGTCTGATCGCCCTGGGACTGCTCCTTACGGAGGTGCTGCTGCCGATCGACCCCGTGCTGGAGGCCGATCAGGCCTTTCCGAGCTACCTCGAGGACAACCGCACCGCCGACCTGACCGACCTGTCCTACGCCGCCTCGCTCGCCGGGGACATCCCCGTGCTGCCGATCCTGGTGATCCTCGCGATCATCGTCGGCCTGATCGCGCGCAAGATGATCGTCGGCGTGTTCCTGTTGGCCGCGGTCGCGGCAGAGGTCACGCTCTACCGGCTCGGGACGATCGTCGTCCCGCGTAACCGCCCGGACGTCGAGCGTCTGGATGTCCTGCCTGTCGATCACAGCTTCCCGTCCGGACACGTCGCGGCCTCGCTCGTGGTCTACGTCGGCATCGCCCTGCTCGTCGCCTCGCGCTGCCGGGCCCACTGGACCACCGTGCTCACGTGGGCCGTCGGGGTGCTGATGGTGATCGCGGTCGCCGTGTCGCGCATCTATCGCGGTATGCACCATCCCCTGGACGCCCTGTCCGGAACGCTCCTTGGCATCGGTTGCCTGCTCATCGCGCTGGTCGCGGTTCGCGCCTACGGCGCCGCGCGGGAGCGCCACAGCCAGCCCGCTGATATCACCCCCAACAACGAGGTCCTCGCATGAAGGTCGCCGTCGTCGCCCACTCGGGCAAGAGCTTCGGCGGGGGGCTCGAAGAGCTTCGGGCCGTCCTGCGCCGGCGGGGGATCGAGGAGCCGTTCTGGTGCGAGGTCCCCAAGAGTCGCAAGGCCCCGAAGCAGATCAAGCGGGCGATCAAAGACGGCGCCGAGCTGATCTTCGTGTGGGGTGGCGACGGCATGGCGCAACGCTCGATCGACGCCGCCGCGGGAAGCGACGTCCCGCTCGCGCTGCTGCCCGCGGGCACGGCGAACCTGCTGGCGTCCAACCTGAACATCCCGCAGGACATCGAGGCGGCCGTCGAGATCGGCCTGAGCGGCGAGCGGCGCGCCCTGGACATCGGCCGCGTCAACGGCGAGGCGTTCGCCGTGATGGCGGGCGCGGGCTTCGACGCGCAGATGATCGCCGACGCCGACGGCGGGCTGAAGGACCGGGTCGGCCGCCTCGCCTACATCTGGACCGGCGTCAAGAACATGCGCGCCACGCCGTTCGACGCGACCATAAAGATCGACGGCGCGCGATGGTTCAAGGGCAAGGCCACCTGCATCCTGGTGGGCAACGTCGGCAAGCTCTTCGGCGGGGTCGAGCTCTTCGAGGGATCGCGTGCCGACGACGGGATGCTGGAGGTCGGCGTGCTGACGTCCGAAGGGGCGATGCAGTTCGTGCGGACGATGGCCCACGTCGCGGTCGGCTCGACCGACAAGGCGCCGTACGCCAAGACCACCAAAGGCCGCTCAGTCCGCATCAAGATGGGTGAGAAGGTTCCCTACGAGATCGACGGGGGCGACCGCGCGAAGGTCACCGAGCTGCGCGTCGATGTCGAGCCCGGAGGCGTGGTCGTCTGCGTGCCCGCGGGGACGCGCCTGTGAGGTCATAGTCATGCAACCGCTCCAGGTGCGGGCTGTCATCACCCTGGGTGCCGCTCTGACGGATTGACACCGTGGCGGTGCGCTCGTCCACGTCGATCGCGCCGATCGAGTTGTGAAAGGTGGGGCCAGCGACGACCCGCCACTTGGCGGTCGGCGCCGCCACGCCCGCCGTGCGCGCCAGGCCGCGGGTGAACATGCGCAGTCCGCGCGTGAACAGCAACCGCACGATCAAGCGCTCGCGTCCGGTCATCGGCTTGCGAAATGGTGAGCACACGAGTTGGTACACCCGGCTCGTCTGGGCGTCGGACAGCGTGACGTCGGCGATGTAGGCGGTGTGCACGTCGCCGCCCAGCAGCATGATCGTGGCGGGGGCCGGAGACTCCCGGTCGGTCGCCGACGACCGCTCACGCAGCAGGTCCATCATGGTGCGAAACGAGCGCTGGAACGCCCCCCAGTGATCCAGGTCGAGTCCCCGGCGAATCCGCTCGCCGACCCGTGCGGCGACCCGCCCCCATGCCCCTGAGCACACCGCCTCGTTCCAGGCCTCGAGGTGCTGGATGCCGTGCGCCAGAAACACCGGGACCGTGCTCGCGATGATCAGATGGTCGAAGTCCCCGCGGGTTTGTCCGGCGATCCACTCCCACTCGTCCGCGTCGACGATGTCGCGTTTGCCTTCGGTGACCACCCGGGCGGCGCGCGCGTCGACCACCACCAGGCGCGTGCGACCGAAGTCGCGGTGGAACGCGAACCGGGCGGCGGTCGTGTCGCGGTCGGCGGTCCGGGCGAACTCGCGCAGGCGTGGGCCCGCGTCGTCGTCGTCGTACACCGACCGCAGCATCGGCTCGTGGTCGAACTCGGTCGGCGCGAGATTGCCGATGTGCTGGTAGATCCAGTAGGCCATGAACGCCCCGATGATGCGCTCTTCCCACCACGGCAGCGTGCGGATGTCCGCGACCCAGGACTCGGAGATGTTCCAGTCGTCGTGCACATCGTGGTCGTCGAAGATCATCGTGCTCGGCACAGTGGACAGGAGCCAGCGGATGTCCGGATCCGACCACGACTCGCGGTGCAGGCGCGTGTACTCCTCGAAGTTCGCGACCTCCTCAGACGGCGGCGCAGCGCCGGACTCGAGCGACGCTGCCCCCTCCAGCCGCGTGATCAGGGAGTCGCGGGTCTCGGGCGGCAGCTCGTCGGCGTAGACCTGATCGCCCATCAGCAGCAGGCAGTCAGGCCATGGCTCCTGTTCCTCCTGCAGGCGTCGCGAGTACGCCCAGAGCGCGTCCACGCCGAAACCGGACTCGTGCTCCTTGGGAGAGAGCGTGAACGGCCTCCGCTGGGGGCTCCCCGCGCGGCACGACCCGAAGATCAGCCGCGCCTGACGCTCGTGGTCACGGGTGGCGATGACGCTGGGCGGCCGCCCGTCGTCTGGCGGCCAGACCCGCTCCCCGTCCAGATGCACCTCATAGGGCCGCACGACCCCGGGCTCCAGCCCGTCGATAGCGACCAGCGCGTAGTGGTGGCCCTCGACGCAGAACGTCGGCGAGCGCGCGTCGAGCACGGCGACCTCGCACGCCGAATCCGTCTCGACCCACACGGTCGCCTGCGTCGTCCCGGTGTAGCGCAGCAGCGGACCAAGGATGAGTTGGGGCACCCCGGAACCCTACGGGACGCGACCGAGGTTCCGTGCGCAAACCACGCGACAGACACGGATCGATCGACGAGTCAGTGGTGGTACGGGTGACCGGCCAGAATGCACAGGCAGCGGTAGAGCTGCTCGGCCAGCACCACTCGGGCGAGTTAATGGGCCAGCGTGAGCGGTCCCAGCGAAAGACGCTCGTCGGCGTCCGCGACGAGCGCCGGCTCGAGACCCGCCGCGCCGCCGATCACGAACGCCGTCGGACGTGGCACCTCCAGCCGGCCCGCGAGCCACGCGGCCATTGCTTCGCTCGAGGCCGGAGCGCGTCCGCGGGCGTCGAGCGCGATGACCCAGGCGCCGTCAAGCAGTCGCCCGCGGATGCGCTCCGCCTCGCGCCGTGCCGCCTCGATCTCGCCGTGCTGCAACTTCTCGGCGGCGACCTCGTCGACGCGCAATCCGACGCGGCTGCGGATGCGCTCCTCGTACACCCGGCCCGCGGCGTCGTGCGGCGGCCGCAACCTGCCCACGGCGACCAGCTGCAGGCGCGTCGTGCGGCTCACCCGCGAACGTGCAGGGCCATACCGATCCGCTCGAGCGCCGTCGGATGGCTGCCCCACAGGCGCTGCACCCAGGCGGGTGGATCGGGCACCCCGAGGTTGCGCTCGACGAGCCCTTTATGGAGCGCGATCGCGGCATCGGGATCGGCGGTGGCGCGCAAGGCCTCCCAGTCAGCCTCGCGCTCGAAACCCCGGCTGAGCCGCATGCCGGCCCGGCCGGCGATCGTGCTCACCACACCCGCGCCGACCATGGCAGTGGTCAGCCGCCGCAGCGTCAGGTCAGCATCACGCGCCCCCAGGCGCCGGCCACCGGTGGTCGCCGCGACGGCGCCCGCGACGGCCGCCAGGGCGGGCAGTGACGCGGCCAGCGCGATCAGCGACCCGCGCAGGACATGGCGGCGCGACACGTGGGCCAGCTCATGCGCGACCACGAACCGCACCTGGTCACGAGGGAAGTCCCGGATCAGCGTGTCGAACAGCACCATGCGCCGCGTCGGGCCCATTCCCGACACGTAGGCATTGGCGCCGGTCGTGCGCGAGCTCGCGTCGCTCACCACGACGGCGCGGACCGGAACGCCGAGGCTGGCCGCCGTCTCGCGCACGTCCTGCTCCAGCTCGGGGTCGTCCAGGGGCCGCGTGCGCTGGAAGAGCGGCTCGATCACCCGTGGACCGGCCAGGGTCAACCCGATGGTGCCCGCGGACACGACGCCCCACGTCGCGAGCCACCAGGTGCGCGGCAGCCGGCGCATGGTGGCGGCGGTCGCCAGCGTCAGCGCGCTGGTCAGCCCCGCGCCGAGCGCCGTCGCCTTGGCCCGATCGGCGAGCCACGATCGCGGCGGCTGGGTGATCAGGCCGTGGCCCTTGCCCCAGCCGTAGCCGGCGCCCGCCAGCGGCAGCCGTACCAGGTCACCCGCGACGGACAGGCCGGCGCCGAACGCGAACGCCGCCGGGAGCGAGCGACCCAGCACCAGCCGGGAAACCACAGGGCGCCAGCGCGAGCCGCGCAGGACGACGGTTGCCGTCCACGCCGCGCTGGTCGCGATCTTCGTGACGCCGAGCGCCCAGACTCCCGCCCGGTAGCGGCGGTGCCGGCCGAGCGCGTCCGCGTCGAACCAGTCGGTGAGGGCCGCCGCGGATGTGTCCGGCACCCCGGCCCCGGGCGCGGATACGAGCGGGCGTGGCAGCGGCGGCGCGATGTCAGCCCGCCGTGGCGAACGTGGCCGAGATGATCCACACGGGCTTGCTGGGCGGACCGTCGGTCACCGCAAGCGCCGCCACCCGCTCGATGGTCGCCAGCGACACCGGGTCGACGGCGTGGCCCAAGATCCCGTAGACCGGCTGCGCCGTCAGCACCGACTCGCCCTGCGGGCCTGACACCACGAAGAACTGGGAACCTGCGGCGCCGGAGGGATCGGACTGGGTCTTGGCCATCGCCACGTCACCGAGCTTGTACTGGTAGCCCGAGGGCACGGGGCCGACGACCTGGTAGCCGGGGCCGCCGGTACCGTTGCCGGCGGGGTCGCCGCCCTGCAGGACGAACTCCGGGACCACGCGGTGGAAGGTCAGGCCGTCGTAGAAGCCCTTGCTCGCCAGGAACGCGATCGAGTTGGGGATCGGCCCTCCGGCCTTCTCGTCCAGCACGACGTTGAGCGTGCCGCACGAGGTCTTGATGACGAGGGTGGACTCCACGCCGCCCTTGAGTATCTGCTCGGCTTTGGTGTACTGGGGCTTCTCCGCGGGCTTGGGCTGACCGGTGTCCAGGCATTCGGTGAGCTCGGCGTCCCCCGAGGGCGCAGTGGCCGTCTGGGTGCTGGGCGTCGATGACGGCAGCGGGGTCGTCCCTCCTCCCGCGTCGACCTTGGCATCTTCGCCGCAGCCGGCGAACGCGGCGACCGCGACGAGGGTCAACACGGCGAGCGAACGACGGACTCTCACGAAATGGCTCCTTGGGCGTCGGCCTACAATCCGGGGCATGGTAGACCACGACCCCGGCGCGTACCTGGATCACGCGGCCGCCACACCGCTCGATCCGCGGGTGCGGGCCGCGATGGCCCCGTTCCTCGGCGAGCTGTTCGCGAGCCCCGAGGGGCTGTATGAGCAGGCGCGTGCGCCGGCCGAGGCGCTCGAGACCGCACGTGCGCATGTCGGGGCTCTGATCGGGGGCGATCCGGCCGGCGTGATCTTCACCGCCGGAGACACCGAGGCCCGCAACCTCGCGGTCAAGGGCATCGTCGCCGCCAACGCGCACCGCGGGGCGCACATCGTCACGAGCGCCGTCGAGCACCCGGCCACGCTGGCCGCGTGCCGGACGCTGGCCCGCGACCGCGCGGAACTGTCGATCGTCGGCGTGGACTCGACGGGTCGCGTCGAGCCACGGGAGCTGGCAGCCGCGGTGCGTGACGACACCGTGCTCGTGACGCTCGCGCACGGGCAGGCCGAGATCGGCACCGTGCAGGACGTCGGCGCGTTGATCGGCGCCGTTCGCGCGACCGGCCACGAGCCGGCGATCCACGTGGACGCGGGCGTGACCGGAGGTGTCGTGCCGATCGACGTCGCCGCCTGGAACTGCGACGCGCTCACGGTTGGCGGCGGATCGATGGGCGGGCCCCGGTGGGCAGGAGCCCTGTGGATACGCGAGGGCACGCGGATCCACCCGTTGATCGAGGGCGGTCTGCAGGAGGGCGGCAAGCGCGGCGGACCGCATGACCTGCCCGCCGTCGTGGGGCTGGGCGCGGCGGCGGCACTGGCCGCGGCCGAGCTGCCGACCCGCGCCGCGCACATGTCGCTTCTGGCCGACCGGCTGATCGCCGGCCTCGAAACCGTCCCGGACGTGCTGCTCAACGGGCCGCGCGCTGGCCGGCTCCCCGGACACGTGCAGGTGTCGGTGGGACGCGTCGAGGGCGAGACGTTGGTGCTCACGCTCGCCGCCCGCGGCGTGGCCGCATCGCCCGGCTCGGCCTGCTCGGCGGCGGGCAAGGCCTTCCCCGTGCTCGAGGCGATCGGGCTCCAGCCACCGTGGACGCACTCGGCGGTGCTGTTCACGCTGGCGCCGGGCACGACGGTCGCCCAGATCGATCACGCGATCGCCGCATTCGCGGGTGCGGTGGCCTCGCTGCGCGCGATGAGCCCGATCGCAGCCGACGGATGAGGACCGTGGACGCCCTGGGTACCTGGTGCCCCGTTCCCATTCACTTGATCGACCGGGCGATCACACGGGTCGCTGACGGCGAGGACGTGCTGCTCCTGGCCGACGACCCCCTGATCGAGGTCGACCTGCCCGCGTGGTGTCATGACACCGGTCATGAGCTTCGCGAGCTGACCCTGGGACCGGGTGGATATCGCGGGGTGGTCAGGCGGCAGTCTGCCAGAGTGGTGCCCACATGAGCGCAGACATCCCCGACATCCGCATCCCGGCCGAGCTGCTGCCGGCAGACGGGCGCTTCGGCGCCGGCCCCTCCAAGGTCCGCACCGAGGCGGTGAGCGCCTTGACGCGCGCGGCGCCGTCGCTGCTTGGCACCAGCCACCGGCAGAAGCCGGTCCAGACGGTCGTCGGGCGCGTTCGCGCGGGCATCGCGTCGCTGCTCGGCATGCCCGACGGGTACGAGGTGCTGCTGGGCAACGGCGGCGCAACCCTCTTCTGGGACGCCGCGGTGTTCGGGCTGATCGAGCGGCGCAGCCAGCACCTGTGGTTCGGCGAGTTCTCGTCCAAGTTCGCGCAGGCGGTCGAGGCCGCCCCGCATCTGGACGGCCCCCGGATCCTGCGCGCCGAGCCCGGCGACCACCCGCTGCCGGTCGCCGACCCGGAGGTCGACGCCTACGGGCTGACCCACAACGAGACCTCCACCGGCGTCGCGATGCAGATCCGCCGCCCCGAGGGCGCCTCCGGCATCGTGCTGGTCGACGCGACGTCCGGCGCAGGCGGCCTGCGGGTCGACGCGGATCAGTTCGACGTCTACTACTTCAGCCCGCAGAAGTCGTTCGCCTCGGACGGCGGCCTGTGGCTGGCCGCGTGCTCACCCGCCGGAGTGGAGCGCATCGAGCGGATCGCCGCGTCGGACCGCTGGATCCCCGCCGGGCTCGACCTGGGCATCGCGCTGGAGAACTCGCGCAAGGACCAGACCTACAACACGCCTGCGCTCGCGACGCTGTTTCTGATGGCCGAGCAGCTCGACTGGATGAACGACAACGGCGGGATGGAGTTCGCCGCCGGGCGCTGCGACGCATCGGCCGCCACCCTCTACGGCTGGGCCGAGGCGAGCGACTACGCAACCCCGTTCGTCACGGACCCGGCCAAGCGCAGCCATGTGATCGGCACCATCGACCTGGATGAGCGCGTCGATGCCGCGGTCGTCTCCAAGGTGCTCCGCGCCAACGGGGTCGTCGACACCGAGGCCTACCGCAAGCTCGGCCGCAACCAGGTCCGCATCGCGATGTTCCCCGCGGTCGATCCCGACGACGTCGCCCAACTGACCCGCTGCCTCGACCACGTGGTGACCGCGCTCTCCTGAGCGCCGGGGCATCGTTAACGTTCGGCAAAGCGTGCCTGACACGATTGGGCCGCGATCCCTTTGCCCAGGAGGGATCGCGGGACGCGGATTTGACCTTCCGACACGGGCAGGCAGACGACTTTGTGACAGCGGTCGGCGGACCTTGTGCGAAAGTTGTTATACGAACGTATGTTCGCTATGGTCGGCGAATGTCCACGGATCGCGATGCGCCCCTGCGCTGGAGGCTGACCGACGACGACGGCGGGCAGCCCGAGTTGTTCGAGTCCGTCGAACGCGTGCCGGGCATGCGGGAGCTCGCCGGGCTCGAGTTCCTCCACGTGCATGCCAAGCGGGTGATCAACCGGGTGCCGGAGTCTTCGCGGATGCCGTTCCGATACACGATCAACCCGTATCGCGGCTGCAGCCACGCCTGCGTGTACTGCTTCGCGCGGCCGAGCCACGAGTACCTCAACCTGGATCGCGGCAGCGATTTCGACACCCGTATCGTGGTCAAGGTCAACGCCGTGGACCGGGTACGGGCCGAGCTCGCGTCGCGCCGCTGGACCGGCGAGCTGATCGCGCTCGGCACCAACACCGATCCCTATCAACCGTGCGAGGGCCGCTACCGCCTGACCCGCGGCATCCTCGAGGCGCTGGTCGAAGCGGGTAATCCATTCTCGATCGTCACGAAGTCCACGCTCGTGGAGCGGGATTTGGATCTGTTGGGTGCCGCCGGATCGGCTGGCGGCGTCCACGTCGATTTGTCGGTCGGTTGCCTGGACCACGACGTGTGGCGGGCAACCGAGCCGCACGCGCCCCGCCCGGAGCGGCGGCTGGAGACCGTCGCCACCCTGACGGACGCAGGGATCTCCTGCGGCGTGCTGGTCGCGCCGGTGCTGCCCGGCATCTCCGACGGCGACGATCAGCTCGACCGGCGCGCCGCGGCCGCGGTCGCGGCGGGGGCGCGGTCCATCGCCACGGTCGCGCTCCACCTGCGCCCCGGCGTGCGTGAGCACTACCTGGGCTGGCTTGGCGGCACACACCCCGAGCTCGTGGACGATCACACGCAGCGCTATCTCGGCGCGTACCTCCCCTCCGGCGAGCGACGCGACCTGTCCGCGCGGGTACAGGAACTGGCCGCACGGCATCGGCGAGCCCAGCGCAACGACGGCCGCGGGCTGCCGACCACGCCGCGCTGGCGTCGCCGCGAGGTGCCGGTATCGCCGCCGCCGGCTGCCATGGACGACCAGTTGCGATTGATCTGAGGAGCAGGGCCGAGGGCAGGGGTTCGCAACCGGACGACGTACTGAGACGGCATGGAACTCGCCCTCGCAATCGCCCTCGCGACCGTGCTCGGCTGGGCCGGGCTGGCCAAGCTGGTCGGCACCGACCGCGCCGCCGAGGCCCTGGCGGAGCACGGCATCCCCCGCGCCGCGCGCCGGCCGCTGGTCCTCCTGCTCGCGCTTGCGGAACTGGCCATCGCGGTCGTGCTCGCCTCCACCGCGGCGCCCGTGGCGGGCGGCATCGGCGTCGCCGCGCTCGGCCTGCTGTTTTCGGCCGTTCTGCTCCGGCAACGGCTGCGCGGTCGGCGTCGCACCACCTGCGGGTGTTTCGGTGGCGCGCGATCGGCCAACACGTTGTCGCTGACGGTGCGGGCGCTCGTGCTGGCGAGCGGAGGCGCGGCACTGGCGATCGGGCTCCCGACAGCCCAACCGCTCACCGCCGACACGTGGCGGACCATCGCCATCGCAGGACTGGGGACGATGACCGTCGTGCTGGGAGTCGCGGTGCTCGCCCTCTACCGACAGGTCGGGGTGCTGTCGCTGCGCCAGGGAGCCCGCACGGCGCTGGAGCTCGACGAGGAGGGACCCCCGATCGGCCAGCCGGCGCCACTCCTGGAGGGCCTCAACCGGCGTGGCTCCGAGCTGGTCGCGTTTGTGTCGCTCAACTGCCGGATGTGCATCGAGGTGGTGCCCGGGCTGCGTGCACTCGCCAAGGAGGGGATCCCCGTCCACTGGCTGCGCGAGGATACGCACGAGGACGAGTTCGAGCGCTGGGGAGCTCCCGGCACGCCGTTCGTCGTCCACATCGTCGACGGCATCGTGCGCTCCAAGGGACTGGTCAACACGCTCGAGCAGATCGACTGGGTCATCGACGTCGGCACCGAGCGCGAGCGGCTTGCGGCCTGACGAGCGGGCCAAGCCGCGTCTCGACGACGCCGGCGAGCGCCTGGCGTACCACCTGGCCTCCTCGCGCACGCGACGCTCGTTCATCGGCACGGTCGGCGCGCTGCTCCTCGGCGTCACCGCCACGCGCGCGGCAGGCGGCACCCGACGCCCCATCCCCGGTACCGAGCGCGTCGCGGGCGGCTGGTACGGGTTCTGCGGGCATTACTTCACGACCGGCTCGTGTCGCGGACCGTTCAAGCTGCCGCGCGTCGATCGCGAGGGCAAGCCATTGCGCCCCGCAGACGGCCGCCCGGTAGACGATGCGGGCAGGCTGATCAACGACCTGGGTGAGCCCATCGACGAGGCCGGCAACCGCCTGGTCGGCGCCGGCGGCGCGTACACGGCACCCGGTCCGCGCACCCGGCTCTGCGAGGACGAGGTCCGCAGACGCCACGGCCACGGCGACGCGGTGCTGCAGGGGTCGTGGTATCGCTGCTGCAACGGCCAGATCCGCAAGCTGTGGGATTGCTGCTCCGTGAGCCCCCGCCGCATCAACGGCGACGCCGCGCTGCGCGGGTACTGCTACGGCAAGCGCAAGGTCTTCTGCGCGGTCTACGTCGAGACCGGCATCCCGTGCTGAGCGGCTTCCTCGTCGCGGGCATCGCGACGGCTGCCCTGATCGCAGGCGTGTCCTGCGCCTGGTCACCCTGAGGGTACGCCATGGCTGAGACCCTGACCCCCGCCGTGTGCGGAGGCCGCATCCGCCGCATGATCGCCGTCGCGCTGTTCGCGATCGGAGCAGTCACGACCGCTGCGACGCTCGGTGCGCTGCTGGGGCGTGCCGGGGGTGCGCTCCCCTACCGCGCAACGCTGATCGGCGCCACCGTGGTGGCCGTAGCCGCGATCCTGCGCGAGTCGGGCGTGGTGCGCGTCGGTGTGCCGGCCGTTCGTCGGCAGGTGCCCGAGGGTTGGCGACGCGAACGGCCGCTCGCCCTGTGGAGCTTGGGCTACGGGGCGATCCTCGGCGCCGGCGTCGGGACGTTCGTGCCGACCGCGACGTTCTGGGCGGTCTGCGCGGGGGCCGTCGCGCTTGGGAACCCCATGACGGCCGCCGCGTGCATGGCGGCTTTCGGCCTCGGCAGGGCCCTGATGGTGGTGGGCGCAGGCGACGATCCGATCGCGCGCCTGGGTCGGGGCCACCGGCTGGTGCGACCCGCCAACGTGGCGGCGCTCGCGGTGTGCGCGGGCCTCCTGGTCCCGGCAGCCGCCGCCGGCGTGGCGCCCCCCCCACCACCGCCGAGCGGCCAGAGCGATCCCTCTGTCTCCAACGGCGTGCTCGCGTACACGGACCAGGCCAACGGGGTAGCGAACGTCGTGGTCCTGTCGGAATCCGGCGCCCCGGTCGTGTTCCCCGCCGGCCACAGCCCGTCGATCAACGGACGGCGCCTGGCCTACGTCGACGCCGCGGGCATCCGCGTGGTGGACTGGCGCAGCGGGCAGGAGATCTTCCGCCAGGCGGGCCCGGTCGAGAAGCCCTCGCTGTCAGGTCCCCGGCTCGCCTATGTCCGGCGACTCGGCACCCGCAGGCTGCTGGTCGTGCGCAGCCTGGAGACCGGGCGGCGGCAGGTCATCGCGTCGGTCGGGCTGCGCGTGGACATGGGGCGTCCCACGCTCGTCGGACGCCGTGTCGCCTGGCACGAGGCGGCGGGTCAGCGCAATCAGATCCTACTGCGCGACCTGTCCAGCGGTGTCACCCGAGTCATCGCGAACGGCAACCGCGCGCGGATCACCACCAACCCGGTCATGACGACGCGCCACATCGCATGGGCGTACGGCGTCGGCGAGACGTCGTACATCTTCCTGAAGCCGATCACCGGCAAGCGCGTCAGAACGGTGACACGGGTCATCGGCCCACGTTTCCTCTCGGGCACCATGGCCATCACACCGGGGCGGCTGTGGATCACGCGCTGGGCCATCCGCACGAACCGCGCGACGATCCACCGGTTCAACTGGGCGCTTTAGTACCCCGCGAGCGCGCGACGGACGGTAGGCTGGCGCGCATGCCGTGGTCGTTCGACACGCCGCTGTGCAGGCTGCTCGGGATCCGGTATCCCATCGTGCTGGCCGGCATGGCCGGCGGCCCGACGACCCCCGAGCTGGTCGCAGCGGTCAGCGCTGCGGGTGGGCTTGGCACGTTCGGCGCCGCGGGGATGAGCCGCGGCGCGCTCGTCGACGCCATCGGACGCGCTCGCGCTCTGACCGACGCGCCGATCGCGGTCAATGTCCTGCTCGCGCCGCCGCGATCCGGCACGGCGACGCCCGAGGCGCTGCAGTCGGCGCTGGCGCCGATCCGTGATGCGTTCGGGTTGCCCTCCCCCGTCGCGGTGCCGCCGCCCGCGCCGAGCGGGGTCGAACTCGTCGAGGCCGCGCTCGACGCCGGGGTGAACGTGGTCAGCACGGGGCTCGGTGATCCGGCGCAGGTCGTGCCTGCGGCCCGGACGGCCGGCGTCCCGGTCATCGCGATGGTCGCCACAGTGGCCGACGCGGTGCGGGCAGTCGCGTCCGGTGCGGACGCCATCGTCGCGCAGGGCGCCGAGGCCGGCGGACATCGCTCCAACTTCGAGGTTCCGGCGTCGGGCGCGCCGCCGATGGTCGGGACGATGGCCCTGGTGCCCCAGGTCGTGGCCGCGGTGGACGTGCCGGTCATCGCCACCGGGGGGATCATGACGGGCGGCGGCCTGGTCGCGGCGCTGGCCCTCGGCGCACAGGGGGTTCAGCTCGGCACGCGGTTCTTGCTCACCACCGAGAGCGGGGCCAACGCCGGCTACCGCGCGCGCATCGCGACGGCCGCCGACACGGACACCGAGATCATCACGGCATTCTCGGGCCGGCCCGCGCGCGGGCTGCGCAACCGAACGCTGGACGCGCTCGAGGCCGCGGGCTCGCCGACGATCGGCTACCCGCGCCAGGGCTCGGCCTGGGCGGACATCAAGGCGGCCAGCGACCGGAGCGGCTCAGCCGACGGCACGACCCTGTGGGCGGGGCAGGCGGCGGGGCTTGCCGACACCGAGCTCGCGGCGGCGGACGTCGTCGCCCGGATCATGGCTGAGGCCGAAGCGGCCTTGGAGCGATTCCGGGCCTGATCAGGCCAGCAGCACATCCCCGGTCATCCCGGTCGAGGCGTCCCAGCCGACCAGCGCGCACAGCGTCGGTGCCACGTCACCAAGCTTGCCCTCGGCCAGTGCCAACCCAGGGCGGTCGAGCCAGAGCGGCACCGGGTTGGTGGTGTGCGCGGTGTTGGCGCTGCCGTCCGGCTCCAACATATGCTCGGAGTTGCCGTGGTCGGCCGTCACCGCCAGCAGGCCACCGGCGGCCGCGACCGCCGCACGGATTTCGCCCATGCAGGTGTCGACCGTCTCGATGCCGGCAACGGCGGCGGCGATCACCCCGGTGTGGCCGACCATGTCGGCGTTCGCGAAGTTGACCACCACGAACGGGGGCGGGGCCGGCGGGCTCAGACGGGCGACCAGCTCGGCGCGAATCCCGTCGGCGCTCATGGCGGGCGCCTCGTCGTAGGTCGCGACGTGCTGGGGCGATTGAATGAGCACGCGCTCCTCGCCGTCGAACGGCTCCTCCCGGCCGCCGTTGAAGAAGTACGTGACGTGGGCGTACTTCTCGGTCTCGGCCAGGTGGAGCTGCGGCAGGCCCATCGCGCTGACGTGCTCGGCCAGGCCGTGACGGACATCGTCGGCCTCGAACGCGACCGGGTATGGCCATTCCGATCGGTAGCGGGTCATGGTGGTCACATGCGCTCGGGGCGCGGCGCCCCGGTCGAAGCCGTCGAAGTCGCCCGCGCCCAACGCCGCGGTCAATTGGCGTGCGCGGTCGGGCCGGAAGTTGACGTACAGAACCGCGTCGCCCCTCCGAATACGGCCGACCGTCGGGTCGCCGATCACAAACGGCTCGACGAACTCGTCGCTGACGCCGACCGCGTAGCTCGCACGCACCGCCCCGGCGGCCGAGTCGGCGGATTCGCCGACGCCGTGGACCATGGCGTCGTAGGCGCGGCGCGTGCGGTCCCACCGATTGTCGCGATCCATGGCCCAGTAGCGACCGCAGACCGTGGCGATGTGAGCGCTGCGGCCCTCCATCGCCTCCAGGAACGCGAGGGCGGCGTCCGGCCGGGAGTCGCGGCCGTCGGTCAGCGCATGGACGTAGACCCGCTCGACGCCTTCCCGCCGCGTCAGGTCCAGGAGCGCATCGAGGTGCCGCTGGCTCGCGTGGACCCCGCCGTCGCCGATCAGCCCGACCAGGTGGAGCGCGGTGGCCTTGCCGGTCGCGATCGCCCCGGCCACAGCCGGGGTCGTCGCAATCGATCCGTCCGCGACGGCCTCGTCGATCCGCACGAGCATCTGCGGCACCCGCCGCCCCGCGCCGAGGTTCAGGTGCCCGACCTCCGAGTTGCCCTGCTGGCCGGCCGGCAACCCGACCGGCAGCCCGGAGGCGTGCAACCGCGTGGCCGACCCTTCCCGCGCCAACGCATCGAGGTTCGGCGTGCGCGCGAGGCTGACCGCGTTGCCCGGCCCCGGCGGCGCGATCCCGAACCCATCGATGACGACCAAGACGAGCGGCCCTGCCACACACGACCTCCTTCGACGTTCAGCCACGATCCTGCCGATCCCGACGGCAGCTCGCCCACCGCGTCCCCAGACCGCTCACCGAGCCCCGGCCGCCGCGACACGCGAAAGCCCAAATGGGGGCTATGCGGCGTGGATGATCGCGGCGAAGGAGTCCGGGTCAAGGCTCGCGCCGCCGACGAGGGCGCCGTCCACATCGGGTTGGGCCATCAGTTCGGCGGCGTTGTCCGGGGTGACGCTGCCGCCGTAGAGGACGCGCAGGACGTCGCCGTCCACCACCTGGCCGGCCTGGGCGCGCACGTGGGCGCACGCTTCCTGCGCCTGCTGCGGCGAGGCGGTGCGTCCGGTCCCGATCGCCCAGATCGGCTCGTACGCGAGCGCCAGGCGATCGATCTCGTCCGCGGCGACGTGCGCCAGACCGGCAGCGACCTGTGCCGACAACCAGGGCAGGGTCTCGTCCGCGTCGCGCAGCTCGAGCGATTCCCCCACGCACATGATCACGAACAGGCCCTGGTCCAGCGCCGCCCGGACCCGCGCCGCGACCTGGGAATCGGTCTCGCCCGCGGCGCGCCGTTCCGAGTGGCCGACGATCGCGCCGCGCGCGCCCGCCGCCGCGATCATCACGGCCGACACCTCGCCGGTGTGCGCTCCGGCGGTCGCCTCGTGCACCGCCTGCGCCGCGATCGCCACGGAGGTCCCGGCCAGGGCGAAGGCCACGGACTCGAGCACCGTGAACGGCGGGCAGACCACGACTTCGGCCGCGGGCTCGGCATCGCGCAGCAGCACCACCAGGCGCTCGCAGTAGGAGCGGGCCTCCGGGCCGGTCTTGTTCATCTTCCAGTTGCCCGCCACGAGGGGGCGTCGCGACGTGCTCATACGGTCGGAAGCGCCGCGACGCCGGGAAGGGTTCGACCCTCGAGCAACTCGAGCGCGGCGCCACCGCCCGTGCTGGAGTGGGTCAGGTCGTCCTGCAGACCCCACTGGGCAAGTGCCGCGCCCGAGTCGCCCCCGCCCGCGACGGTCACCGCAGCGGTCGCCGCCATGGCATCGGCAACGGCGCGGGTGCCGTCGGCAAACGGCGGGATCTCGAACGCGCCCATCGGGCCGTTCCAAAACACCGTCCTGGCAGAGGCGATGACCTCGGCGTAGGCGGCCGCCGTGCGCGGGCCGATGTCGACGCCCATCCCCCATTCCGGGATCGCGTCGCTCGGCACCACCTCGATCTCGGCGTCCGCGTCGAACCTGTCGGCGATCAGGATGTCGACCGGAAGCTGCAGCGTGCAGTTGACGCGTCCGGCGCGCTCCAAGAGGTCGTGGGCGAGCTTCTGCGCCTCGACGCCTTCGTGCAGTGACTTGCCCACCGGATCACCCAGGGCGGCGAAGAACGTGAAACACATCGCGCCGCCGATCAGAATGCGGTCGCAGCGGTCCAGAAGATGCTCGATCAGGGGCAGCTTGTCCGAGACCTTCGCACCGCCCAGCACCGCCACGAACGGCGACCGCGGACGCTCCAAGAGCCCCGTCAGCACATCGACCTCCCGCGCCATCAGCAGGCCGGCGCACGCGGGCAGGATGCGCGCGACGCCCTCCGTGGAGGCGTGCGCACGGTGCGCGGCCCCGAACGCGTCGTTGACGTAATGGCTGAAACCGTCAGCGAGGCGCCGCGCGAACTGCGGATCGTTCGCCTCCTCCTCCGGGTGAAAACGCAGGTTCTCGAGCACGATGACCTGCCCCGGCTGCAGCGCCTCGACCCGCGCGCGCACCTCGTCGCCCACGCAGTCGCCAAGGAGTTCGATCGGGCGTCCCAGGAGCTCGCCCAGACGCGCTGCGCACGGCGCGAGCGAAAGCTCGGGAACCACAGTGCCTTTCGGCCGCCCCAGGTGCGCGCAGACCGCCACCGAAGCGCCCGCGTCCAGCAGATGCGCGATCGTCGGGACCGATGCGGCGATGCGGGCGTCGTCCGTGACCCGGCCCTTCTCGAGCGGCACGTTGAGGTCGGACCGCACCAGGACCCGCGTTCCCTCCCACGACCAGCCGGCGTGGGCGACGTCGATGAGCTTCGCCACGGTCAGGCCGGCAGCACGCGCGCTGCGAGCTGGGCCACCCGGCACGAGTACCCCCACTCGTTGTCGTACCAGCTCACGATCTTGACGGTCGTTCCGTTGACCATGGTCAGCTCGCCGTCGACCAGGGACGACCGCGAGTCGCCGACGATGTCGCGCGACACGATCGGGTCCTCGGTATAGCCCAGGATGCCCTTCATGGGACCGTCCTCGGAGGCCGCCTTGAGCGCCGCGTTGACCTCGTCGACCGTGGTCGCACGCGACACCTGGCAGGTCAGGTCGACGACCGAGCCCACCGGGACGGGCACGCGCAGGGCGATCCCGTCGAGCTTGCCCTTGAGCGCGGGCAGCACCTCGCCGATCGCGCGGGCGGCGCCGGTGGAGGTCGGGATGATCGACAGGGCTGCGGCACGCGCGCGGCGCAGGTCGCTGTGCGGCAGGTCGAGAATGCGCTGGTCGTTGGTATAGGCGTGGCACGTGGTCATGAACCCGTGCTCGATGCCGAACGTGTCCATCAGCACCTTGGCGACGGGGGCCAGGCAGTTGGTGGTACACGACGCGTTGGAGATGACGTGGTGGGTGTCGGGGTCGTACTCGTGGTCGTTGACGCCCAAGCAGACGGTCAGGTCGGGGCCTTTGGCGGGCGCGGAGATGATGACCTTCTTGGCCCCGCCGGTCAGGTGCGCGGCCGCGGCCTCACGCTCGGTGAAGAAGCCGGTGCTCTCGATCACGACGTCGACCCCCACGTCGCCCCAGGGCAGCTTGGCGGGATCGCGCTCGGCGAACACGGTGACGGGCTTTCCGTCCACGATGATCTGGCCGTCGCCCGCCTCGACCGTGCCGGGGTAGCGACCGAACACCGAGTCGTACTCGAGCAGGTACGCCAGGGTCGCGGCGTCGGTGATGTCGTTGACGGCGACGATCTCGATGTCATCACCGGTCTCGCGCGCCGCGCGAAAGACGTTGCGCCCGATCCTGCCGAAGCCGTTGATCCCGACCCGTACACCCATCCCTGCCCCCGAATCCTCGTTGTGCGACGAGGGCGAGCCTACCAGCGGGCCCGAGCCCGCCGTCCGGCACACCGGGCCCCGGGCCCTTAACGACGTCGGGGGGCCGAAGCCCCCCGACGAACCAACGTGTACTCGAGGAGGCTAGGCCGCCTCGGGTGACGCCTTCGGCTTGGGCGTGAGCGCCGCAGCCAACTTGGCGGAGAGGATGCCGAGAATGCAACCGCAGATGAGGCTCACCAGCGTGTTGAGCCACACGTATGCGAACGGCGTCGAGATGACACCGCCGAAGGCACCGGAGCCGGCGGTCGCCGGGTCACCGAGCGCTTCGATGCTGTTGCCGACACCGCCACCGTTGGTCGCCCAGCCGTCGAGGCCGGTCGCGATCCACCAGAGGAAGACCGCCGCGAACGCGGGGAACGTACCGGCGACGTAGTACCAGTCACCGAGAATCAGGACAGCAACCAGAATGAACGCGAACACGCCGACCCACAGGGCGATGCCCCAGAAGTCGGGAAGATCAGCCGTCTTCCATGACAGCGGCATCGTGATGAGCGCCGCGACGGTACCGAAGATCGAGGCCACGAGGATCTTGCCGAAGGCGGCGTTGTCGCCACCTGCAGCGAAGAAGAGGCCCCACGAGATGAACGCCGTCGGAAGGATCAGGTGGAAGTTGCTGGGCAGCTCCAGGCCGATCCCAAGGTCGCCGTCCGTGACCCAGTGGAACGTGAAGTTGAGGGAGAACTCGGTCCAGAGGAACGAGAGAATCCCGATGATAATGGCAAGAGGCATGATCGCCTTTGCACGTGCACCCATTGAGTGACTCCTTGGAGAGAGAGAACATGGGTCGCGTGGTCGGGGAAGGATGAACGTACTGCGACAAGCGTGACCACACGGCACCCCAGAGATTGAAGGTGAAGCAAACCGTGTCTTCGACGCAACCTGAGGAATTCCCCCTCGACGTCTCGAACACGGCCTGTGCGGGCAAACCGCCCCTTCAACGAGGTGCGATCAAGACTCTACGCAGCCGGAGGAGTTGGTTGCAAGTGTCTCGTACTGGAAATTTCACCGCGCCGAGCGGTAGGTTCATTGAGAATTTCGAGCACGACGCGGGCCAGGGCCATGGGCTCGTGGCGCACGACCTCTCCGGGGGCCGCAAGATCCCGGCGGACGACCCTGACGCCCAGGGGGGTCAGCGTGGCGTCGTCGGCGTACACCGGCACCTGTCCCTGCAAGGCGTAGCGCGCCACCGCGACGGGATCGAGCGGACCGTCGTGCACGATCGCGACGTCGACGGCCCCGTCCACGGCGTCGAGCACGTGCCGCAGGTGGTCGGCGGCGTCGAAGCCCTCGGTCTCGCCCGACTGGGTCATGACGTTGCCGATGTAGACGCGGGTCGCACGGGTGTCCTGCAATGCCTCGACGATATGGCGAACCGCCAGGTGCGGCATGACGCTTGTGAACAGGCTCCCGGGTCCGAGCAGAACCACGTCGGCGTCCAGGATCGCGTCGATCGTGCGCGGGTGGGCATCCGGCGCGGGGTCCAGCCAGACCCGGCGGCACGGTCCCGCGCCCGAGCCGATCTGGGTCTCGCCGCAGACGGTGCTCCCGTCCGCGCGCTCGGCCCACAGCCGCACCTGCTCCAACGTGGACGGCAGGACCCGGCCGTTGATCTTGAGTACCCGGCTGCTCTCGCGCACGGCCAGGTCGAAGCTCCCCGTCACCTCCGTGAGCGCGGCCACGAAGAGGTTGCCGAACGAGTGGCCCGCCAGATCGCCGTCGGTGAACCTGTGCTGGAACAACCGCCCCATCAGCGACTCGTCGTCGGCCAGGGCGACCAGGCAATTGCGGATGTCGCCGGGTGGCAGGACGCCGAGCTCGCGCCGCAGCCGCCCCGACGAGCCGCCGTCGTCGGCGACCGTCACGATCGCGGTCAGGTCCAGCTCCTGAGCCTTGAGGCCGCGGAGCACCGTCGACAGGCCGTTGCCGCCGCCGAGCGCGGCGACGCGCGAGCGTCGGCGGATCATCCGCCTGTCTCCACGGGAACCGGACGGTTGCCGCGATGGATGTCTCGGTGCTCGATCGACACGCGTGAGTTGTCGGCCGTGTAGCGCTTGGCCATGAGCTCGGCGATCCGGACGCTGCGATGGCGGCCGCCGGTACACCCGAACGCCACGACCAGGTGCCGCTTGCCCTCCTGCGCGTAGGCGGGCAGCAGGAAGTCGAGCATCGACTCCAGGCGCTCCAGGAACTCGGCCATCCCCTCGACCGCATCCAGATAGGCGATGACGGGCTCGTCCCGGCCCGTCAACGGCGCGAGCTCCGGGACGTAGTAGGGGTTTTTGAGGAACCGCACGTCGAACATCAGGTCCACGTCGCGCGGAACCCCGTGCTTGAAGCCGAACGAGACGAACACGACGTCCATACGGCCACCGGGCGCCGGGGCCATCAGCGAATCGGCGATCTTGCTCCGCAGATCCCAGATGGTCAGGTCGGTGGAGTCGATGACGACGTCGGCGCGGTCGCGGATGTTCTCCAGGAGCTGCCGTTCCATGCCGATCCCGCCGAGCACCCCGCCCCCGCCGTCGGCCAGCGGGTGACGCCTGCGGGTCTCGCGGAAACGGGTCAGCAGCGTGTCGTTGGAGGCCTCCAGAAAGACCAGGCGCGGCGCGATGTCATCGGACTGCGCGAGCAGGTCGAGCTCGCGGCTGAGCTCCTCGAACCAGCGCCCGCCGCGCACGTCGCACGCGACGGCGATGCGGTCGAGCCGTGCGCCCTCCAGCCGGGCGAGCTCGACCAGCATGGGCAGCATGCGGGGCGGAAGGTTGTCGATGCAGAACCAGCCGTCGTCCGCGAACGCGCTCATGACCTGGCTCTTGCCCGCGCCGCTCATCCCGGTGATGACCGTCAGCTCGATTCCGCCACCTCCTCTCGCACCAGGGCCGCCGCGCCGTCGGCCGGCGTTGACCGGTGCAAATGATCGTAGATCTCGCGGGCGATCTTCGCAGGCAGACCGCGAACTGCCGACAGCTCATCGGCGGTCGCGGT
>JBKKDD010000171.1:0-3265 GCA_046708705.1 Miltoncostaeaceae bacterium
CGCGGATCTGGGTCTCGGGCGACGAGGGCCGGCGGTTTCGTCCTGGCGCTTGCGACGCGCGAGCTCCTGGCCCTCGTGAGCATCTGAGCGATGAGCGCGAGTCAGCCCTCGATGAACCTTCCCCGCACCCTCAGGTACGCGTTGCCGCCCACGCGCTTGGCCGCCTTCTTGATCTGCCACGACAGTGCCTGTGACATCACGGCCATCGGTCGGCCGACGGCCAACGCGACGACCGTCTCTGCCGATGTATTTCGTGTGATCGCGTAGCGGCCCAGGATCTGACATCCGTCAAGCCGGCGTGCCCTCGCTGTCGGCTCGGAGGTGTAGAGCTGCCGCAGCCCCGCCGCCATCGCGGCCCGCGCGACGCGTTTCGAGTAAAAGCCGCCCGGAACGGAGCCGAGCGTGACCCGATCACCCACGATCCCTTCGAGCGTTGCGACGCTTCGCCTCCATTCGTCCTGCAGAAGCGATTGCGAGAGTGACGATATGCGAGCGGGGTGGGTGGCGCTGTGGGTCCCGATGACGTGGCCCCGACGATGGAGCTCTTGAAGTGCCTCGGCATCCAAATGACCGGGCCTTCCGACGAGGTCGGAGATGATGAAGAACTGTCCGCGCCATCCGCGTTGCTCGAGCAGCTCTGCTGTCAGCGGGAACGCGCCGGTCTCGCCGTCATCGAAGGTCAGCACGAGGGGGATCGAGGGAGCGGCCTCACCCGGCTGATGCTCGACGCGGGTTACGATCCGTACGCCGGCTCCCGGCAATGCTCGCTCGACCGCATCCAGGTGCGCCTCGAAATGCCGCCGCGCCAGCGTGTAGCGATCCCGACGACCGATATCGGAAGCTTGCCCGTCATCGACGACGTTGTGATAGATCAGCGCCCGGGCCCGCATTCGCCGACCTTATTGGATGTCGGTCGGTGCGACCAGGGGATGAACCGACCGCTGATGGCGCCACCTATCGGTCGGATCGACCGGCCGCCTCTCCAGTCGAGGGTCCTCCGGATGGGACAGATGTGCGCAAGTGGATGCTCCTGCCCTTGCCGGGCGCACCACTACGCCTCGCGGGCGGCGAGGATGCGGGCGACGCGGCTCTTCTTGCGTGCTGCGTTGTTCGCGTGCAGGGCGCCCTTGGCGGCGGCCTTGTCGATCAGCTTCTCGAGGTCGCGGGCACGCGTCGAGGCCTCGTCGGCGGCGTCAGCGTTCTCCAAGCCTTTGAACAGGGTCTTGATCGTCGAGCGATAGCGGATGTTCGACACCCGCTGCTTCGCGCTGCGAAGGTTGCGCTTCTTCTGCTGCTTGATGTTCGCCAAACCGATGTTCCTTCCAGGATGATCCGAGCGACCGCGTATCTTACACACCATGTGGGTGGTCACGAACGCCGGGTCAGCCTGGATCCGTCGGGAATCGTGCCGACGGAACCTGCGGGCATCGGATCCCGGGGGCGTGTGGGAGCAGCACCGGGGCGCACCGTCCGCCTGGGTGATTCCGGCACCACCTGACCAGGGCGATCCCTCTGCGCAGGCGGCCTCCGCGCGGCCACGGCGGATTCCCGGCGCGCCCATGCCCATGCAACCGTCGGCCACGAGGGTCGGGCGCTGGAGGACGTAGACGCCACCGCCGGTGTCCCGGGCGCCAACGCGGGAGGCGCCGGGCGATCGACGGCCATCTTCGCGATGTGGACCGCGGTCAGCCGGGTCGCGGGCCTGGTGCGCGAGATCGCCGCCGCCGCGCTCTACGGGGTCGGTCCCGCGATCGACGCGTTCGTCGTCGCGTTCCAGGTGCCGAACCTGCTGCGAAGCCTCGTGGCCGACGCCGCGCTCTCGGCGGCGTTCGTGCCGACGTTCACTGAGCTCGACGAGCAGGGCCGGCGCAAGGAGGCGGCCCGCCTGGCCGGCGCGTTTGTCGGCCTGATCTCGCTGGTGCTCGGGATCATCACCGTGATCGCGGTGGTGAGCGCCCCGTGGGTCATGCCGCTCTTCGCCCCGAACCTGCCCGACAGCTCCACCGACCTGCTGGTGCACCTGTCGCAGATCATGTTCCCGATCGTGGTGCTGCTGGGATTGACCGGCTTGGTGATGGGAATCCTGCAGGCCAGCGGCGAGTTCGCGTCGAGCGCGTTCGTGCCCGTGCTGTGGAACGCCATCATCATCGCCGCCCTGCTCGTCGGCGCCCCCATGGTCGACGGCGACGCCAAGATCTACGTCTACGCGATCGGCATCCTGGTCGGAACCGCGGTGCAGCTCCTCTACCTGCTGCCGGGACTGCGCGGCAAGGGGCCGTTCCGGATCTCGCTGGGGCGCGGCAACCCGCACGTGCGCCGCGTGCTCGGGCTGATGGTGCCGGTCACGATCGGCCTGGGGCTGATCAACTTCACGCTCGTCATCAACAGCTACGTCGCCGACCGCATCGAGGGCGAGGGCGCCATCCGGGCGATCGACGCCGCCTTCCGCCTCTACATCCTGCCGCAGGGGATCTTCAGCGTGGCGGTCTCGACGGTGCTCTTCCCGCTGATCTCGCGCATGGCCGCACGCGGCGACATCCCCGGCATGCGCCAGGCGATCACCGACGGGACCCGCCAGATCTTCTTCCTGCTGATCCCCGCCACGGTGTTCCTGGCCCTGCTGGCCGCACCCGTGACCCGGCTGGTGTTCGAGCACGCGAGCTTCGACGAGGCCGCCACCGAGCTGACCAGCAGCGCCCTCCTGTTCTTCACGATCGGCCTCGTGTTCAACGGTGGCAGCCTGCTGTTCATCCGCGCGTTCTTCGCCCTCAAGAAGACCTGGATCCCGACCCAGATCTCGGTTGGCACGCTCGCGATCAACATCATCCTGGACTTCGCGCTCTACGAGCCGATGGGGGTCGGCGGCATCGCCCTGGCCACCTCGGTGGCGAGCTTCGCCGGGTTCGTCGCAATGGCGCTGCTCCTTCGCCGCGAGCTCGGCGGCCTCGACGTGCGCAGCATGGCGGACGGGTTCGTGCGCACCGCGATCGCGTCGGTGTGGCTCGGCGCCCTTGCCTTCGGAGCCTGGCATGCCCTGGACGGCGCGCTCGGCCGATCGCTTCCCGGCCAGCTCGTCAGCGTCGGGACCGCCCTGGTCGCCGCCGTGGTCGCCTACCTGGCGGCCGCCCGCGGCGTCGGCATCCCCGAGCTCCGCGTGCTGGGCCGCATCATGGGCGGCCTCGCCCGGCGGCAGGGATCGCCGCAGCGCCCGCTACGATAGATCGGCTTTGGACCAGTCCCGCATCCGCAACTTCTGCATCATCGC
>JBKKDD010000172.1:0-8148 GCA_046708705.1 Miltoncostaeaceae bacterium
GCGCTCGCCCTGGAGCTGGGTCAACCCGCCCGCGATCCGTGCCTCCGAGACGGCCAGGGCCGCCGGCACCTCGGTGGTCAGGTCCAGCTCGATGTTTCGCAGCCATCTTCCGCCGGCGGGGCTGACCAGGTGGCGCTCCACCGGATCGCGAAGCTCCGCGAGCTCACGCAACTCGCCCCGCAGCGGCAGCAGGCCGTCGCGCACGCTGCCGAGCTGACGGCTGAGCGCGAGCAGCTCGGATTGCACCCGGTTGAGCGGCGGGTTTGCCACCAGCATCTGCTCCTCGAGCTTGGCGACCCGGGCGCGGACCTCGTCGAACACCTCGATCGAGCCGTCGACCGCGGCGTCGAGCACCTGCATGAACAGCACCGACGCGTCGCGCTGGGCGGCCGGTGTGTGGTCCCACTGCGCGGCGAGGTGATGCTCGTCGAGCGCCGCGCACAGGCCGGTGAGCGGCCGGCGACGAAGCAGCACGTGCGATGGTCCAAGCACGACGTCGATCCGCTCGAGCTGCGGCGCCGCGTCGTCGGCGTCGAACGACGCGCCCACCAGGGACGCGCTGAGCGCACCGTCGACCTCGGCCAGACGCGCGCGCCGGGCGGGGTGCGCGAGGAACGCCAGCATCGCCTCGGTGAGCCACGGCTCGACGGGCGGGTCGTCGCCCCGCCAGATGACGAGCGGGGGCGGCGCTCCCGGTGGATGGACAAGCCACGGCACCCTTGGCGTTTCGACGTTTCCTGGGCGCTTCCTTGAGAGACGACTAGAATCCCGCCCCATGGCCAGATCCCGTCTCGATGCCGCGCTGGTGGAACGCGGGCTGGTCCCCTCGCGCGCGCGAGCGCAGGCGGCCGTCGTCAGCGGCCGCGTCCGTGTCAACGGCAACGTGGCGGACCGGCCCGCGAACCAGGTGGACCCCGACGACACGTTGGTGGTCGAGTCCGCGCCGGAGTTCGTCTCCCGCGGCGGCGAGAAGCTGTCCGGCGGGCTTGCGGACGCGGGCCTGGACGTGACGGGGGTGAACGCGCTCGACCTGGGCGCGTCCACCGGCGGCTTCACCGACTGCCTGCTGCAGCGCGGGGCCGCGCACGTCACGGCCGTCGATGTCGGCTACGGGCAGCTCGCGTGGACGCTGCGCAACGATCCGCGCGTCACGGTCCTGGAGCGCACGAATGCGCGGAACCTGACGGCGGCATCGGTGGTCCCGCTCGCCGATTTTGCGACCTGCGACCTGGCGTTCATCAGCGTCGCGACCGTGTGGCCGGCCGCCTCGCGCTGCCTGACGCGCGATCACCGCGCGCTCGTGCTGGTCAAGCCCCAGTTCGAGGTGGGCAAGGGCAAGGTCCCCCAGGGCGGCGTCGTGCGCGATCCCCTGCTGCACGCCGAGGCCATGCGCATCGTCGCCCGGGCGATCACCGCGCAGGGGGGGCGGCTGCGCGCGATCGTGCCGAGCAGGCTGGTCGGTCCCAAGGGCAACCGCGAGTTCTTCATCTCGTGTGAGGGGCCCGGGACCGAGGTCGGCGAGCGCCTTGACCTGGAGCGGGCGATCGCGGGCGCCTTGGGAGCGGCTCCGTGAACGACGTCTCGGTCTCCCAGGCGACGGGCCCGGTCAAACGCGTCCTGCTGCTGACCCACAAGGCGCCCGAGGTCACGGCGAGTGCCCTGCCCGGTGTGCTGTCGCTGCTGGACGACGCGGGCGCGGAGGTGCTCGTCCCCGAGCGCGAGGCGCGCAAGCACCCCAGCTTGGAGGGGTACCGGCGCGCGGGCGGCGTCGAGCTGCACCCCGGCGGCGACGATCTGATCCTGGTGTTGGGCGGTGACGGGAGCATCCTGCGCGCCCTGGCGCGCGAGGCCGGCACCGGCGCCCCGGTCATCGGCATCAACTACGGGCGTGTGGGGTTCCTGGCCTCGATCGAGCAGCGCGACCTGGAGAGCGGCGTGCGGCGGGCGCTTGCGGGCGAGTACGTCACCCTCGAACTGCCGTCGCTGCGCGCGAACTGGGCGGAGGGCGAGGCGAAGGCCGTCAACGACCTGGCGCTCCTGCGGGGCGGAGAGGCACGGCTGGCGGATCTCTCGTACGCCGTCAACGGCGAGCCCGTGGCCAACGTGCGCTGCGACGGCATGGTGTGCTCCACGCCGGTCGGGTCGACCGCATACAACCTGGCCATCGGCGGGCCGACCGTCTCGTGGGGGGTGCGCTGCTACGTCGTGTCGTTCCTGGCGGCACATCACCTGGACGCCCGGCCGCTGGTGCTCGCCCGTGACGAGACGTTCACCGTGACCAACGCTGCGGTCGTCGGCGACTGCGACATCTACAGCGATGGCCAGCGCATTGGCGCGCTCGGCCCGGGCCGGGCAATCTCGATGGACCTGATGGGAGCCGCCGTGCACCTGGGGATCTTCCCCGAGTCGTCGTTCTTCCGCCGCTACCGGGAGAAGTTCGGCCGGCCGTGATCCGACGGCTCGAGATCCGCGGCCTCGTCGTGATCGACCGCGCCGAGCTCGAGCCGGGGCCGGGCCTGACCGCGATCACCGGGGAGACCGGCGCCGGCAAGACGGTCGTGGCGCAGGCGCTGGCCCTGCTTGTGGGCGGTCAGGCCGACAGCAAGGCGGTCCGCCCCGGCGCCAAGCACGCGCTCGTGGAGGCGACGCTCGCCCTGCCTGAGGGCTTCTGGGACGAGATCGACGACGATGACCCGGCCGGGGGCGTGCGGGAGCTCGTGGACGACGAGGGCGAGATCGTCGTGGCGCAGCGCGTCCCGGCCGAGGGACGAAGCCGTGCGCTGCTGGACGGCCAGACCGTCACGCGCGCCGCGACCGGCAGCATCGCCGGGCGGCTGATTCGCTTCTCGTCACAACACGAGGGCCGCCGCCTGGTGGCCGGTGCGACGCAACTGGCCGTGCTGGACGCGTTCGCCGGACCCGAGGTGGTGGCGGGGGCGCGCCGCCTGGGCGGGCTTCGTCGCCGGTTGCGCAGCCTGGAACGGGGGCTCACCGCGGCAGGGGAGCGACGCGACGCCGCCGAGCGCGAGCGGGCGGCGCTGGAGGACCTGGTGGCCGCGGTCGACGGCGCGGGGCTCGACGTCGACGAGGAGCGTGACCTGCGCGCCGAGCGCGACCGCTTGACGCATGCCGACCGTTTGGCGCAGGCCGTACAGTCCGCCGCCGAGGCGCTCGCCCCTGAATCGGGTGACGGCGGCGCTCGGGACCTGGTCGGCGCCGCGATGCACGCGATCGACGGGGTGATCGACGTCGACGACACGCTCCGGACACCCCGCGACGAGCTGGCGAGCATGGAGGCGCAGCTCCAGGAGACGAGCGCGACGCTTCGCGGATATCTCGCGTCGCTCGATGCCCAACCCGGACGCCTGGCCGAGATCGAGGAGCGCCTGGGCGTCTACCACCACCTGGCGCGACGCTACGGCCCGACGGTGGCGGAGGTCCTGGCGCGGGCGGACGATGCCCGCGTGGCGCTGGGCGAGCTGGACGCCGGGGCAGGGGCCGACGACAGGCTCGTGCGCGAGCACGACGGTGTGCTGAGCGAGGCGCGCGCGCTTGCAACCACGTTGCGCCGGGCGCGCGTCGAGGCCGCCCCACAGCTGCAGGACGCCGTCACGGCTGAGCTCGTGGACCTCGCGATGTCGTCGGCAGCCGTACGGATCGAGCTGAGCCAGGACACGGCGGACCCCCCGACGGATCGCGCCGTCCTCTGGCTTCGCGCGAACCCGGGGCTGCCGGAGGCGCCGCTCGCCGACGTGGCCTCGGGCGGTGAGCTCTCCCGGGTGCTCCTGGCGCTGCACGGCGTGGCCGCGGCGGCCGAGCCGGGCGTCACCTGGATCTTCGACGAGGTCGACGCCGGCGTCGGCGGTGTCACCGCGACCGCGGTCGCCGCCAAGCTGAGCGCCCTGGCCGAGACGCGCCAGGTCATCGTGATCACCCACCTGCCGCAGGTGGCCGCCCTGGCCGATCGGCATTACCGCCTGGTCAAGGGAGTCGACGCCGACGACCGGGCGACCACGCAGATCATGGCGGTCGAGGGAGACGAGCTGGTGGATGAGCTCTGCCGGATGCTGGGCGCCGCCCCGTCGGACGCCGGCGCCCGCCGCCACGCTGAGGAGCTCTTGTCCCGACGTGCCGCCGACCCGCCAGCCATGCCCGCCAAACGTCGCGCGGCCAGATAACCCCGGTCGAGCGTCAGGCGTAGCGGCCGAGGGCGTCCAGGACGGACGCGCGGTAGCCGGCGCCGAACAGGACGAGATGGACGAGGAGCGGCGCCAATTGGGAGAGCGGGACCCGGTCCGGCGCGCCGGGGGCGAGGGGAGCGGCCTCCTCGTATGCGGCGAAGACGCGCTCCGAGAAACCCCCGAACAGGCGCATCATCGCCAGGTCGACCTCTCGGTGGCCGCCGTACACGGCCGGGTCGATCAGGACCGGCATGCCGTCGGCGCCTGTGATCGCGTTGCCGCCCCACAGGTCCCCGTGCAGTCGCGCGGGAGGCTCGGCGGGACCGCAGAGGTCGGTCATGCGGTCGCCGAGCCGGTTCCATCGCGGCAGTGTCGCCGCGTCGAGCAGGCCCGCATCGACACCCCGGCGTACCAGCGGCGCGATGCGCCGCGTCGCCCAGAACTCCGCCCACGTCGTGGTGGGCGTGTTGTCCTGCGACAGCGTGGCGAGGGCGTTCGGCCGGTCCAGCCCGAAGCTCGGCGCCCCGGCGCCGTGGAGTCGGGCCAGGCAGCGGCCGAGCACCTCGTCATGCGTGGCGGCGGGCGCGCCGCCCGCAATCCATTCCAGGACCAGGAACCTCGGGTGATCGTCGCCGACGGCGATGACCTCGGGCGTCCGCAGCGCCCCGGCCGCCGCCAGCCACCGCAGGCCGTGAGCCTCGGCGGCGTAGGTGCCGGCGCCGGCATCGGGGCGGTGCTTGACGAACACGGCCGTGCCGTCCGTGAGCGTTACCTGAAACGCAAGGTTGATGTCACCGCCCGCCACCCGCTGGACGCTCGTGATCGGCCGGCCGAGCGCCACCGACACGGCGTCGCGAAGCTCAGGGGTCATGGCCGAAGCGTCGCCAGGAGCCCCGCGCACGCGCGCTCGACCATGTCGAACACCCGCGTGAAGCCGTCGGGTCCGCCGTAGTAGGGATCCGGTACCTCGGCGTCCGGCGGCGCGGTGGGGTCGTAGCTTCGCAGCAGCCGCACCTTGGCCGGGGACTCGTCGTCGGGGACCATCGCGAGCAGGTCGTCGCGGTTCTCCCGATCCATCGCCAGCACCAAGTCGACGCGGGCGAAGTCGTGCGCGGTGAACTGCTGCGCGCAGTGGGTCATCGCGATCCCGCGCCTGCATGCCTCGGCCCGGCTGCGCGGGTCGGCGTCGTCGCCGACGTGCCAGCCGCCGGTGCCGGCGCTCTCGACCAGGATGCGCGACTCGAGGCCGGCCTGCGCGACCAGGTGGGTCATCACGGCGGCCGCGGTGGGGGAGCGGCAGATGTTGCCGAGGCAGACGAAGCTCAGTCGCACCGGTGACGTCACGGGCGCCTACGCGAAGGTGCGGGCGGTCTCGACGAGCGCGAGCGCCACGTCGACGGTGTGCTCCAGGCTGGTGACCGCGATACGCTCGTCGTCGGTGTGGACGTCGATCATGTCGTTGCAGAGGTTGACCGACGCCAACCCGTTGCGCAGGAACGCGTTGGTGTCGGACCCGCCGCCGGTGCTGACCAGCGTCACCTGATACCCGCACGACTCGAGCGCTTGGCGCGCCAGACGCACCTGGGGGTCCCGATCGGAGAGGCGGTACCCGGTGAACGCGTTGACGACACGCGACTCCAGGTCGACCTCGGCCTCGGTCGCCGCCCAGGTCAGGGCGTCCAGCATCGCCATGATCTGCTGGGCGAGGGCCGCGTCGTCCAGGCTCCGCGCCTCCAGCGTCACGGCGCAGCGCTCGGCCACGACGTTGGTCGCAGTGCCGCCCTGGACGGTGCCGACGTTCGCGGTGGTGCCCGGGTCGATCCGCCCCAGCGGCATGCGCGAGAGCGCCCGCGCCGCGGCCTCGATCGCGCTGCGTCCCTGCTCCGGCACGATGCCGGCGTGCGCGGGGCGCCCGACGAACGTCGCGTCGATCTTGCTGAGGGACGGCGCGGCAGTCACGATGCCGCCGATTGGACCCGTGTGGTCGAAGACGAACACCATCGCGGCCTGCGTTGTCGCGGGATCGAGCCGCTTGGCGCCCTGCAGGCCGATCTCCTCGCACGGGGTCAGGATCAGGTCGACGCCCGCATGGGGGCGCTGCTCGTCCACGATCCGGCGGACCGCCTCCAGCAACGCGGCGACCGCGGACTTGTTGTCGCCGCCCAGGATGTCGTCGCGCGCGTTGGTCAGATACCCGTCGGCGAGCGTGACCTGGATGGGGCCGGTGTTGGGCACGGTGTCGAGGTGCGCGCAGAGCGCGATCGGCGTGCCGCCGGTGACCGTGGGTGCGAACCGGGCGACGATGTTGCCGCAGCCCGCGGGGATGTCCGCGCCCGCGGTGTCCTCGGTCAGTGTGGCGCCGAGGGCGGTCAGCTCCGCGCGGACGGCCTCGGCGACCTCATCCTCGCTGCCCGACGGTGACGGGATCTCGCACAACCGCACGAAGAGCTGCGCGACGCGGGGCAGAGCGGCAACCTGCTCCGGGGTCACGAGGTGGCGTGGAGCCGAGCCCCGACGGCCGCGCCGACGAAATCGCGGAAGAGCGGCGCCGGGTTGGTCGGGCGGCTCTTGAACTCGGGGTGGAACTGCGACGCGCAGAACCAGCGCAGACCCGGGATCTCGATCATCTCGACCAGGCGGCCGTTCGGCGACTTGCCGCAGACCACCAGCCCCGCGTCCTCCAATCGGGTGCGCAGCATCGGGTTGACCTCGTAGCGGTGACGGTGGCGCTCGTAGATCACCGGCTGATCGGCGTAGCTCTCGCGACCGGCTGTGCCCTCGACCAGCGACACGGGGTCGGCGCCCAGGCGCATCGTGCCGCCGCGGTCCTCGATGCCTTGCTGCTCGGGCAGCAGGTCGATGACGGGGTAGGGCGTCTCGGGATCGAACTCCGTCGAGTTGGCGCCCTCCATACCGGCCAGGTGCCGGGCGTACTCGATGATCGCGACCTGCATGCCCAGGCACACTCCCAGGAACGGGACATCGTGCTCACGCGCGTAGCGCACGGCCTCGATCTTGCCCTCGATGCCGCGGCTGCCGAACCCGCCGGGCACCAGGATGCCGTCGACCGCCCCGAGCTTGTCCTCCATGTGCGGGTCCTCGGCGTCGATCCAGTCGATCTCGAGGTTGACGTCGTGATGGATCGCGGAATGGCGAAGCGCCTCGGCCACCGACAGGTAGGCGTCGTGCAACTGGACGTACTTGCCGACGAGGGCGATCCGCACGGTGCCCTCGCAGCGCTCGATGTGGCGGACGAACTCGGTCCACTCGCCGAGGTCGGCATCGTCGGCCTCGAGGCTGAGCAGATCCAGGACGACGCGGTCCAGACCCTCCTGCTGCATCATCAGCGGGACCATGTAGATGTCGGGGGCGTCGACCGCCGAGACGACCGCGCCGCTGGGGATGCCGCCGTAGAGGGCGATCTTCTCCTTGATGCCGCCGGTCAGCTCGCGGTCCGAGCGCAGCACGAGCACGTCGGGCTCGATCCCGATGCGTCGCAGCTCCTGCACCGAGTGCTGGGTGGTCTTGGTCTTGAGCTCGCCGACCGAGTCGAGGAACGGCACGAGCGTCACGTGGACGAACACGACGCGGGCGCGGCCCATCTCGCTGCGCATCTGCCGAATGGCCTCGAGGAACGGCTGGGACTCGATGTCGCCGACCGTGCCGCCGCCCTCCACGATCACAACGTCGGCGGCCGAGGCGGCGGCGGCCTGACGGATACGGTCCTTGATCGCGTTGGTGATGTGGGGGATCACCTGCACCGTGGCGCCCAGGTAGTCGCCGCGGCGCTCCTTCTTGATCACCGAGTCGTAGATCGCACCGGTCGTCACGTTGGACGCGCGGGTCAGGTTCTCGTCGATGAAGCGCTCGTAGTGGCCCAGGTCCAGGTCGGTCTCTGCGCCGTCCTCGGTGACGAACACCTCGCCGTACTGAAACGGGCTCATGGTGCCCGGATCGACGTTGATGT
>JBKKDD010000173.1:0-8077 GCA_046708705.1 Miltoncostaeaceae bacterium
CCGCGGGGCCCCCCCGCCGGGGCGCCCCCCGGCGCCCCCCGCGGGCCCCCCGGCCGCCCCGCCGGGCGCGCCCCGCCGCCAGAACGCTCGCCCCGAGCGCGAACCCGAAGTTCACCACCTTGCCACGCCACCACGGGCGGTGGTTGAGATGCTGGGCGCGGTCGAGCCCGTCGACCAGCGCCCCGATCGCGTTGGACGCCATGTACAGGCCGATGATCACGCCGACCAGGATCAGCACGCCGGCCGCGGTGCCGCTCGCGGTGCTGTTGCGGAATGTGTCGGCGAGGAGGACGATCCCCGGGATCGTGCCCTCGAGCGCGGTGAACAGCTCGTCGTAGGCCGTCGGGCTCGAGAGCTTGATCGCGGTGACGACGACGAACAGGAACGGCACCGTCGCCAGGAACGTGTTGAACGCGAACTGACTGGCGGTGCCCGTTGCCCCGTGCCCCATCGAGCGGCGCATCACGGCCAGGAAGAGTCGCCACAACCAGGACAACGTGTGGGTGACGGGCCAGAGGATGGTGCGCAGGACTCTGTTCACAGGAGCGGTACCCCGAGTGACCGGGTTTTGGGATTGTAGTGCCGAGACGAGGGGAGCCCCGATGCACCTGCCGTACCTGCGCGCCGCGGCGGCGCTGATGATCGCCCTGCCGGCGCTCGCGAGCGGGGCGACGTTGCCCGACGCACCGGGCTGCCGCATCCTGCCTGCGGACAACCCGTGGAACCAGGACGGGTACGGGATCCCGTTCAACGTCGTGCGCCGCACGCAGCCGATTACGCGGGTCCGATTCCAGTATGCGAGCGAGTCCGACCGCGGCCCCTACCCGTCCCCGCCCGGCCCCGGATCGAGCGGGGCAGCGACCGACATCTGCTGATCGTTGATCGCGACCGCTACCGCCCGTACGAGCTGTTTGCCGCGCGCAAGGTCGCCGGTCGCTGGACGGCGGGATCCGGCGCGATCTTCAACCTTCGCTCCAACGCCCTTCACCATCACTACCTGCCGGCGCTGCGCTCCATCAACTCGTCCTGGCTGTTGCGCGGGGCGTCGTCCATCGGGCCCTCGACGCGATGCCACGAGCCCTCGGGGCTGAGCGACCAGGCCAAGTCGTCGTCCGCGAGCCCGAGCGTCAGGATCGCCTCGAGCTCGGCCTTGAGGAGCTCGTCCTCGACGGGCGCCAGTAGCTCCACGCGCGCGTCGAGGTTGCGGCCCATGATGTCGGCCGAGCCGATGAAGTAGCGGGTCTCGTCCCCGCAGGTGAACGCGTACACGCGGGCGTGCTCCAGGAACCTGCCGACGATGGAGCGCACGCGGATGCCGTCGCTGATGCCGGGCACACCCGGGCGCAGCCCGCAGACCCCGCGCACGAGCAGGTCCACCGGAACACCGGCTTGGGATGCCTCGCACAGTGCCCGGATGATCGGCCCGTCGATGATCGCGTTGACCTTCCAGACGATGCGGCCGGGGGTTCCGGCGCGGTGCTTCTTGACGACACGCGCGATCTCTCCGATCAGGCCGCCGCGCAGCCCGTCCGGCGCCACCAGCACCTTGCGAAACGCCGGGGAGCGCGAGAACCCCGTCAGGTAGTTGAACAGGTCCGCGACGTCCTCGGTGATGTCCTCGCGACAGGTGAACAGCCCCAGGTCGGTGTAGAGGCGGGCGGTGGCCGGGTGGTAGTTGCCGGTGCCGATGTGGACGTAGCGATTCAGGTGCTTGCCCTCGCGCCGCACGACCAGCGCGAGCTTGGCGTGGGTCTTTCGGCCGGCCGGCCCGTAGACGACGTGCACGCCTGCTCGCTCCAGGGCGCGTGCCCACTGGATGTTGCGTTCCTCGTCGAACCGGGCCTGCAGTTCGACCAGGCAGACCGTCTGCTTACCGCGCTCGGCCGCGTGCATGAGGGCGGGGACGATCGGGCTCTCGCCGCTCGTGCGGTAGAGCGTCTGGCGGATCGCGACGACGTCCGGGTCCGCCGCGGCCTGCTCCACGAAATGCGCCACGCTGGCCTCGAAGTCGTCGTACGGGTGGTGGACCAGCAGGTCCCCCTGCCGGATGACCGCGAAGATGTCGAGCGACTCGTCGTCCTCCGCGCGCAGGCGGGGATGGACGCGCGGCTCCCACGGTACGTCACGTAGGTCGGCGCGGTCGACGTCGATCAACTGCCACAAGCAGGTCAGGTCCAGCAGCCCCGAGACTCGGTAGACGTCACGCTGCGCCAGCTCCAGCGCCCCGCGCAGCTCGGCGACCACGGCCTTTTGCGCGCTGTTTTCGACCTCGAGTCTGACCACGTCACCAAACCGCCGACGCCGCAGCTGCGCCTCGACCGCGCCCAGCAGGTCGTCCGCCTCGTCCGAGATCGCAAAGTCCGCGTCACGCGTCACCCGGAACAGCACCGAGTCCGAGACCTCCATCCCGGGGAAGATGCGCTCCAAGTTGGCGCGGACGATCTGCTCGGTGGGAATCAATCCACCCGGTACTTCGGTGAACCGCGGCAGCCCCGGCGAGAGCTTGACGCGTGCGAGCCGCGTCTCCCCGCCCGCCGGATCGCGCACGTGTGCGCCCAGGTTGAGCGAGAGGCCCGAGATGTACGGGAACGGCTGGCCCGAGCCCGCCGCGAGCGGCGTCAGCACGGGGTAAATCTCGCGCTCGAAGATCGTGGCGACGCGCTTGGCGCTGCGGGTGTCCAGGTCCGACAGCGAGAGGATCGCCAGGCCCGCCTGAGCCAGGGCGGGGCGGATCTCGGACTTCCAGAGGCGTCCCTGCTCGGCCACCAGCGTGGCGGTGCGCTCGGCGATCAGGTCGAGCAGCTCGTCGCGCCCGATGCCGTCGGGCGCCGACGACGGGCGTCCCGCCTCGAGCGCGTCCTGGTGGCCGGCCACACGCACCATGAAGAACTCGTCGAGGTTGCTGGAGGTGATCGCCAGGAACTTGCAGCGCTCCAGAAGCGGCTGCTCGGGGTCGGCGGCCAGGGCGAGCACGCGTGTGTTGAAGTCCAGCCACGAGAGCTCGCGGTTGATATAGAGGGCCGGATCGTCAAGTAGCACCTCACCGGTGCGGATACGACGGCGTGGCGGGCTGATCCCCATCAGGTCAAGTCTGCCGCAGATCGGCCAAATGGCACGCGTGTGACGCCGACTCGCAACGGGGCTTGCAGCGCGCGGGGCTCACGGGCTCGGCGGCGGGGGCGGCGGCGCGGCGATGCGACGGACGGTCAGGCGATACGCGCCACGCCCGGCGGCGCCCTGGACCTCGATTGAATGCGCGCCCGCCTGCGTTGCGGTGTAGCGCAGTGACTCCGTCGTGCCGGGACCCAGCGCGGTCGCCGCAAGCCAGTCGCGGGCGTATGCGGGGGTGGCGACGAAGGCCGGCGCCCCGGGCCGCCAAATCACCAGGTCCAGGTCCATCCCGATCTCGCCGACCACATCGACGTTGACCGTGTCCCCCGCCGCCAGCGTGATGCGGTAGTCGTCCTTGGCGTCGGCGTAGGGCTCGACGGTGCCCGTCATCGTGGTCTCGCGCGCCGCCGGTCGGGAGAGCAGTTGGGGCCAGCGCCCCGCCTGCACGGCGTCGTCGTTGGGTTCGGCGCTGTCGCGCGGTGGGGGGACCGTCGCCAGCGCGCGCGCCAGGTCGAGCTCGCCCCACCCGGTCGCGTCGTCGCGTCCCGGCGGGCTGACGTCACGGGCGCTCGAGAGCAGGATCGCCCGTACCTGGGAGGCGTCCAGCGACGGACGGCGGGCCAGCAGGCGCGCGGCGGCGCCCGAGACGATCGCGGTCGCCATCGAGGTTCCGGTGCGACGCGCGAGACGTCCGCGAGGGGCGCTCGAGAGAATCCGTCGGCCGGGCGCGGTCAGCGCGACCTGCGGGCCGCGAGTGGACTCGACGATGACGCGCTCGGCTGCGTCGACCGCGCCGACGGTGAGCACCTGGCGGTAGGCGCCTGGGTACTCGCGGCCGTTGCCGCCCTGACCGCCGTTGCCCGCGGCGGCGATGACGAGCGCCCCTGCGCGGCGTGCGTCCATGATGGCATTCTGCTCGACGCGGGAGTACCCGGACCCCCCGAACGAGAGGTTGATGATCTTGGCACCACTCGCGACCGCCGCCCTGATGCCGCGCACCATCGTCGCAGTGCTCGCCTGCCCCTGGGCGTCGGCGATCTTGATGATCACCAGGCGGGCGTCGGCGATGCCCGCAGTGCCGATCCCGTTGCCGATGGCTGCGGCGATCAGCCCGGCGACATGGGTGCCATGACCGGAGGTGTCGACCAGCGGCGAGTCGTCGACAAACGACCGAGCAAGGTCGGTGCGGATCGCGCCCCGCAGATCGACCGACCTCCCGTCGACGCCGGTGTCGAGCACGGCGACCAAGGGACGGCGGGGGCCCACGGGCGGACTCCAGCGGATCTGGGCGAGATGCCCCTGCGCCGCCCGCTTGGGGTCGACCGCGCCGAGGAGCCGCCGCGGGCGGTCCGGCTCGACCGCCCGGACGCCCGGGCGCGCGCGGAGTGTCGCGATCCGCACGCCCTGCGCGAGCGGCACGAGCCAGGTGTCGCCTCCGGAAGTCAGAAGTTCCCGGCCAGACCCGAGGACCGTGGGGTCGGCGCCCGGGGCCAGGGTGACGAGCGCATGGGGTGGGGGCGGCGGGACCGCGGGCGGGACGATGATCAGCGGCGAAACCGCAGTCCGATCGCGATGAACAGGACGATCAACACGATGACGAGGACGGCCGCGAAGACGAGCTGCACGAAGCCGAGCAGCAGCGGCAGCGCGATCACCATGCCCTGCGCGATCCCGACGATCTGAACCATGTTGCGGGCGCGCCCGGGCGCGAGCCGTCCGGAGAGCGCGATGCACGCCGCGAGCACGGCGCCGACCAAGACGATCGCGCGCCAGCGTGAGGGGTCGGTCGCGACGTAGGCGATGACCTCGGCCAGCGCCAGTCCGCCTGCGATCGTGAACCGGCGCGAGTGGATCGCGGACCGACGGATTCGCCCCGGGGCCGGCGACGCATCGTCGAGCGTGATCAGCGGATGCTCCACGACCCCCGATTGTAGCGCCGGGTGATCCAAACGGCCTGCGACCCTGGTCGCCGTGCACCGGCGCCGCACCTTCCCCCGCAGAGGGGGTGTCCGGTCCACCGGCAACGCCAAAAGTGCTCCCGCTGGAGTCACGACGCCGTCGAGCGCATGTGAGCACACTGAATCGGGAACGCCTGCGGGCAGCGGTTCACCCCTGAACCAGCCGAATTTGTGTCAGAGGTGTGTGAACTGTCTCAGAACCCGCGCCAAAGTGTGTCGCAAGACACAAGTGGCCCGTCGTACCGCCAATTGGCGTTTACGCGTCGCGTCCTCGAACCGCGAGCGTCTCGCCGGCCGCCGTCCCGCTGACGTCCCGGTCCGGCGGCGACGCAGGGAGCCGTCGCCCCGCCCGACGTAACGAGCGCACGCGCGAAGAAGGGACGAGCCGCGCCGGATCAGTCGAAGGGGTGGGTGCTGGCCGGGGTGACGACGAACGTGGGGTGATCGCCGCCCAGACGATCGGCCGCGAGGTGAGCGGACGCCGGATTGTTGAACAGCCCCGCGAGCGCCGAGCCGCTGCCGCAGAGAAGGACGGCGGCCGCACCACGTGCTGTCAGCTCGCCCGCGACCGATGTCAGTTCCGGCAGGAGGGCGGCGGCCGCGGGCCAGAGGTCGTTCCTGACCCAGCCCGCCAGCGCGGGCATGCCGGGGGGCGGATCGCTGCCGTCGTCGGCGGCGGGTGGCTGCAGACGGTCGAACGCGTGGTAGACGTCGGCGCTCGCCAGGCCGGCGCCCGGCGCGACGATGAGGGCAGCGAAGCGTGGGGTGGGCGCCGGGCGTAGCTGCTCCCCCCTGCCCTCGGCCCATTGCGCGCCGCCGCGGGCGAAGAACGGCACGTCCGAGCCCACCTGCGCGGCCACCCGCTCCAGCTCGGCGTCGCCGAGCCCCAGGCCGAACAGGCGGTCGGCGCCGACCAGGGTCGCGGCGGCGTCGCTCGATCCGCCGCCCAAACCCGCCTGCGCCGGGATGCGCTTGACGATGTCGACGGCGCACGGGAGCGAACGGCCCGTCGCGGCTTCGAGCGCGTCCAGGGCGTGCCACGCCAGGTTCGCGCGCTCGTCGACGCCCGGGCAGCGGATCGTCCGTGCCGTCGCGGGACTGAGCGTGACCGTGTCGGCCAGGCCATCCAGGGCGACCATCAGCGACCTGATCCGGTGGTAGCCGTCCGGGCGGCGCGGACCGACCAGCAGCCGCAGGTTGAGCTTGGCCGGGGCCGCCAGCGTCACGCGGTCCATGCGAGGTCCTCGGTGAGCTGGGTGAACACCGGCGGCGGGAGCTCCTGCGCCCGCACGGTCGGCGACAGGCCGCGGGCGGCGATCGCCCGGAGCACCTGGGACTTGTCCGCCCCCGCCGAGGCCAGGGCGTTGACCACGGTCTTGCGGCGCTGACCGAACGCCGCGTGCACGAGCGACCGGACCGCGGCGGATGGACCGGGCCCGACGCGCTCCATCGCGACGATCGCCGACTGCACGCGCGGGCGCGGCATGAAGACCTCGGTGCCGACCGGCCGCATGAAGCACGCCCGGCAGGCGAGTTGCAGCAGCACCGACGGCGCGCCGTAGGCGGACGAGCCCACCGGCGCCGACCAGCGGTCCGCGACCTCCCGCTGCACCATCACCGCCCAGACCATGACCTGCGGCAAGCGCCAGACCGACTCCAGCACGATGGGCGTGGCGATCGAGTACGGCAGGTTCGCGACCAGGCGGGTCGGGGCCGGATCGAGCTCCTCCAGGTCAATGCGCAATGCATCGCCCCAGTGGACGTGGACGTTGTCGTGATCCGCGAGCACGTCGGTCAAGACCGGCTCGAGGCGCCGGTCGACCTCGACCGCGTGGACCGCCCGCGCCGCGCGCGCGAGCGCGAGGGTCAGCGTGCCGATGCCGGGCCCGATCTCCAGCACCACGTCGGTCGGACCGACCCGGCCCTGGCGCACCGCCAGGTCGACCAGGTTCTCGTCCAGCAGGAAGTGCTGCCCCAGATCGGTGTCGGGCCGAAGCCCGTACGCCTGCAGCAGGCGCGCCGTCCCGAGCCGAGCGGGCTTCGCGGGCTCCTCCAGGCCGCTACCAGCCGAAGACGCGGGCGGCGTTGGCCGTGGTGAGGGCATCGAGCTCCTCGGGATCCTCGCGGCGAAGGTCGGCGAGGAACCGCAGCGTGTGGGCGACGTAGGCGGGGCGGTTGGGCTTGCCGCGGTGCGGCACGGGGGTCAGGTACGGCGCGTCGGTCTCGACCAGCAGGTGCTCGGGCGCGATCTCGCGCGCCGCGCGCTGGAGGTCGGTCGCGCTGGGGTAGGTCACCTGCCCGGCGAAGCTCGTGAAGTAGCCGCGCTCTACGACCTCCTGGACGCGGGTGACCATGCTGAAGCAGTGCAGGATCACCGGCGTGCCCTCTGCCTCGCGGGCGAGCACCGTCATCGTGTCGTCGTCGGCCGCCCGCGTGTGGACGACCAGCGGCATTCCCAGCTCGCGCGCCAGCCCGATCTGCGCGACGAACGCGCGCATCTGCGCCTCGGGGCGCGCGTGCTCGCGGAAGTAGTCGAGGCCGCACTCCCCAATCGCGACCACCTTGGGGTGGTCGGCCAGCTCGCCGATCCACTCGTGATCGCGCCGCGTGAAGGCGTCCGCGTCGTGGGGGTGCACGCCGATCGCCGCATACACCTGCGGGAACTCCTCGCACAGCTCGACGGCCCGCTCGCTGGAGGACCGGCCGCAGCCGATCGTCACGATGCGCTCGACGCCCGCCTCGACCGCCTGCTCGACCAGATCGTCGACCGGGTGGTCGCAGGAGACCAGATGGGTGTGGGAGTCGACGATCAGGACCCGCCTTCGTCGGCCTCGATGCGGGGAAAGAGCGGGCCGATCGGGGCGACCGTGGCGCCCGGCCCACCGCCGCCCCACGTCGCCGCCGCCAGTGCCGGGTGCGCGCCCCCGTCCTGCCCGAGCGCCCCGAGCGCGCGCTCCGCCGACGCGGGCATGTACGGCCACAGCAGGATCGACACGATGCGAAGGCCC
>JBKKDD010000174.1:0-2843 GCA_046708705.1 Miltoncostaeaceae bacterium
CGTCGGCAGCGTCTTTTGTGTATAAGCGACAGGTCCTGGGGGGGGGGGCTGGCCGCGCGCGTGGTGGCGAGCGGCGCGAGCGCGGGGGCGGGAGGGGACGCGGCGCGGGCCGCGCTGCGCGCGCCGCTCCTCGCCGGCGAGGGCTATGAGGGACTGGCGCAGGTGGCGGCGGGGATGCTCGGCGCCCCGGTCGCGATCGTCGACCCCTATCTGGACACGGTCGGGTCGGTCGGCGTGGACGAGGCCCGGCTGCACGCTCTGGACGATGCGGTCGAGCGCGCGCGGGCCGCCGAGCCCTCCTCGGTGGCGGCGCAGTTTTTGGCGGGCAACGTCCCCGGCACGATTCGCGAGCCGATCCCGGGTGCCTCCGGCAACGTGGGCGTCGTCGTGATGTGGCGCTCGGATGCGCTGACTGCGAGCGAGCGCGCCGCGCTCTCGGAGGTCGTCGAGGCGTGCGCGCTCGAGCACGCGCGAGACGAGGCGCGGGTGCAGACCGAGGCGCGTCTTCGCGGCGAGCTCGTCGAGGAGCTGATCGCGGGAGAGGTCGTCAGCCGCGACTCCATCGTGCGCCGGGCGCGGCTCTTGGGCGCGGATCTGTCCAACGGGGCGGTCGCCATGATCGGCACGCTCCGCGACCCGTCGCAGCCCCAAGGGGGAGCGGTCGATCCGCTGCTCGAGCGGCGGTTCGTCAGCCAGGTGCGGGCGGCGATCGATCTGCACTGGCCCAAGGCGCTGGTCGATTGGAACGCCGGGCGCCTGCTGGTGCTCTTGCCGACGCCACCCGAGGTGGCCGAGGACGAGGCCGGGGTCGACGAGCGCGCGCACACGCTCGCGCGGCGTCTGTTGGCGGCGACCAAGGAGACCGTGCCGGGCCTGGCCGTGACCCTCGCCCTGTCGCGCCACACCGCCGAGCCCGAGAAGCTCGGTGCCGCGCTCGACGAGGCGGAGCTCGCCATGTCGATCGGCGAGCGGCTCGGTCGCCACGGCGACGTCGTCACGTTCGAGGAGACCGGGACCTACAAGCTGCTCTTCCAGATCTTCGCGGACCGGCCGCAGGAGCTCTCGGCGTTCTATGACCAGACTCTGGCCGCGCTGGTGCGCTACGACGAGCAGTACCAGACCGAGCTCGTCGCGACGCTCGCCACCTACCTGGAGCTCGACGGCAACCTGGCCGCCACAGCCGGCACCCTGTTCACCCACCGCCACACCGTCCGCTACCGCCTGGACCGCATCGCCGAGCTCTGCGGCCTGGACGTCGGCAAGAGCGACGACCGCGAGAAGCTGAGCCTCGGTCTCAAAGCCATGCGCCTGCTCGGCCGCCCCGTCCGCACCGGCCCGGCCGAGAAGCCCCCCGGCAGGGGCCGCGGCTAGCTTTATTGGCGCCCCTGCATCAGGGAACGATGCGAACGTCTGCGCCGCCGGCGCCAGAGGTCGGTAACGCCCGCCGCCGCGGCCTTGTGGCGGGGCGGTATGACAACATGCCGCCCCATGCGCCAGACCGTCGGATTCCACGCCACCAGCTTCGACTGCCACCCGGTCGAGTTCGAGATCCCCGAGGGGGAGGAAGAGCCCGAGCCGGGCACCGAGCCCGCGGCGATGCTGCGGTTCGTCGGCGGGGAGAACATGATCCTCAACATCCCGATCAGCGTCACCGACGCCGAGGGGATGATGGGCGCGTTCACGCAGGCCGAGCCCATGCGCCAGACCCTCCCGACCGAGGCCATCAACTGGCAGCCGGAGAACGTCGGGTTGCCCGAGGGGATGTTCTGGGAGCTGACCCCGCATCTGGTGGGCATGTCGGTGACCCCGCCGCAGCAACTCGACCACGGACTCGTGCCGCACTGGACGCTCGCGTTCCAGGACGAGGACGAAAGCCAGGTCCAGGTCGCCGTCAGCGACGGGATGTGCGTCCAGATCATCCGTGCGCTCGCCCAGGTCGCGCACGGCGAGTTCGGCCCGACCGGAGCCTCAGCCGCCTCCTGACTCACACAGTTGGTCGATCGGAGGCGCCGAGTCGTTCGTGACGACCCGGACGGTCGTGCGATTGTGCTCTGCCACCATCCGGATCACTCCGGGCACGTCGGATGTGTGGACAACTGCTGTCCCAGAATCTGGGCGAGTCATACTTGAGAGATCCAGATTGCGCCGATTTTTGACGGGCGCGGATCCGGTCGAGGACGATCACCGATTGAGGAGCCACCGTGCGCGCAGTCACTCGAGAGCAACGGGCGCATCGAATCATGACCCAGGCTGCGATCACGGATGTGGTGGTGTTCCTCGTCAAGAACCTCGGGCGATCCCTGACCGCCCACATCGCCGAGGTCGATCCGAAGACCGTCGACCGGTGGGTCAAGGGCGATCGGCCCCGTACCGAGGCGGAGCAGCGTATGCGTCTCGCGTACCAAATCTTCCATGTGCTGCAGGAAGATGACGGCGGCCCGTTTACCGCTCGACCATGGTTCATCGGGCTGAACCCCCAGCTGGATGACATCTCGCCCGTCGATGTCCTGCGCGAAGGACGTCTGCGTGACGTCCTGGTCGCCGCGAAGTCGTTCGCCTCCGGCGGCTAGATGTAATGACCCGGAGGGTTGTTGACGCGGCTGACGGGTGGGCCACCGACGACGGTGTGGTGTCGGTGATGGTTGTACATGTGCAGCCACTCGTCCAGCGCCGCGACGCGCTCCTTGTCTGATCGGTAGGGCGTGGCCCAGTGGCGCACGGCGAGTCGGGTCGGCGGGCGTTCTCAGTGACTCCCATGGCGGGGCGATCGCATCCGCGCACGCCGCGATCCAGCGTCGAACCGTGCGGGGCCGGGGTGGTAACCCGCCCCCCGGTGGGTAAGT
>JBKKDD010000175.1:0-4536 GCA_046708705.1 Miltoncostaeaceae bacterium
CCCCGGGGCAGCACCTTGTCCGGGTTGATCCGGCCGGCCGGGTCGAACGCGGCGCGGGTACACGCCTGGGCCTCCAGGTCCACGGCGGTGAACGTCAGCGGCATGAAGTCACGCTTCTCGAGCCCGATGCCGTGCTCGCCGCTGAGGACGCCGCCCACTGCGACGCACTTGCGGATGATCGCCTCGCCGGCCTCCATCACCCGCTCGGTCTGGGCGGCGTCCCGACGGTCGAACCCGATCAGGGGATGCAGGTTACCGTCGCCCGCGTGGAACACGTTGACGATCACCAGGTCGAGCCGCCGGCCGATCGCGGCGATCTCGTCGAGTACCTCGACCAGGCGGGTGCGCGGGACGACGCAGTCGTGCAGGTAGTAGTTGGGCGCGATCCGCGCCATCGCGCCGAACGCGCTCTTGCGGGCCTTCCACAGCAGCTCCCGTTCCGCCTCGTCCCGCGCCACGCGGACGGTGCGGACGTTGTGGGCGCGCGCGACCCGCTCGACCAGCGCCGCTTCGTCGGCGATCTGGGCGGGGGTGCCGTCCACCTCGACCAGGACGACCGCGGCGGCGTCGGTGGGCATGCCCGCGTGCGAGAACGCCTCGGCCGCCCGGATCATCCCCTGGTCCATCATCTCGATCGCGGCGGGGACGACCCCCGAGGCGATGATCTGGCTGACGGTCTCGCCGCCCTCGTGGACGGTCGCGAAGTCGAGCAGCATGGTCCGCACGGCGGGCGGGGTCGGCGTCAGCCGCACGCAGATGCGGGTCGCGATGCCCATCGTGCCCTCGCTGCCCACGAACAGGCCGCGCAGGTCATATCCGGGCGCGTCCGGGGCGAGCCCACCCAGCATCACCACCTCGCCGTCGTAGAGCACCACCTCGACCGCGAGCACGTGCTGGGCGGTGACCCCGTAGCTCAGGCAGTGCGGGCCGCCCGCGTTGGTCGCAACGTTGCCGCCGATCGAGCAGGCCTGCTGGCTGGAGGGGTCGGGTGCGTAGTGCAGGCCCAGATGGCGGACGTGGGTGGTCAGGTCGAGGTTGAGCACCCCGGGCTCCACCCATGCGCACGGCGTCAGCGGGTCGATATCGAGGATCCGGCGCATCCGGGCGAGCGACACGACGACCGCGTCGTCCAGCGGCACCGCGGCCCCTGCCAAGCCGGTGCCTGAGCCACGCGGAACCACGGTCAGCACGAGCTCGTTCGCCAGCCGCATGCACGCGGACACCTCGGCGGTCGTCTCGGGCAGCACGACCAGTCCGCACGCGCCGCGCGACACGGACCCGTCCCGGGCGTACAGGCCGCGCTCCAACGAGTGGTCCAGCACGCGGTCGGCGCTCAGGATGGCGCGAAATCGCTCGGCTGCCGCCGTTGCCGGGGTGGTGGGCTGCGCGGTGGTGGCCACGGGGCGAGGCTAGCGAATGAACGTGGGCGGAGAGATGGACATGGGCGCGATCAGCCGGCCGCGTCCTCCCCGGCGCGGATCGCCTGCACGACGTCGGAGCCCTGGGCGATAGCGAGCCCCGCGACAGCTTCGAGCCAGCGTGCCGGCGCGAAGGCCTCGGCGAGCCGGTCGGCGTCCACGAGCGACCAGGCGCGGGGCAGGCGGATGACCTCCAGGGGACAGGGCTGTGCCGGATCGTCCAGTAGGCCGAGGGGATCGGCGATGGCGGATGCGCACGCCCGGCTCAGGGCCTCGTCGCTCAGGCCCCAGACGGGGTCCGTCTCGGATGGCGCGCAGTAGCACTCGCATCCGATCACGGTGCGCCCCTCGGGCACCAGGCCCGCGCTCCAGTTCGCGACCTCGAACATCCGCGCGAACGGGACGCGTGGATCATCCACCTGGATCCACGATTGATCGCTCACACGGTGCTTGTCGACGAGCAGGTACACGAGCGCCGCGGCGCGGGGCGCGAGCGTCGGGATGACCCCGTCGGGTGGCCCCGGATCGACCAGCGCGGCGACCAGGTTGGGCGGCAGACCCGCGATCACGCGCTCGCCGTCGAGCGTCAGCTGGCCGTCCGGACCGTCCGCGTCGATGCCGGACACCCGGCCGGCGACGGTGCGGATGCGACGCACGCGGGTGTTCAGCCTGAGCGTCCCGCCACGGGCCCGGATCTCGGCCGCCATCGCGTCCATCAACTGGCCGATCCCGCCCGCGGCGTACCAGAACCCGTCCGGCGCAGCTTGCGTCGTCATCAAAGTGCTCGCCCGGATCGCGGGGATGCGCTCGAGCGGGACGCCGTCGACCTTCTGCAGGTACGCGCGCATCACCCGGTCGACGAACGCCGCGCCGAAACGGGCCGCCAGAAACTCCTGGGCCGAGGGGCCGGACTCGCCCGGTGTTGGCTGCCCATTGTCGGGCCGCTGGTCCAGGTAGCGGCCGGGCGTGATCTGGCCGTCGCGGACGCAGACGACGGGACGGTCGACCCACATCGCATCGCCGTCCAGAAGGCCTGTGAGCCAGTCGCGGCGGGCGTCGTCGTCGACGAACAGGATGTGCCCGCCCAGGTCATACGAGAGGTCGCCGCGGCGCAGCGTCCGGCAGAGGCCCCCCACCTCCGCCCCTGCCTCGACGAGCGCCGTGCGTCGGCCCTGGCGGGCCAGCGCGAGCGCGGCCCCGAGCCCGGCCGGGCCGGCGCCCAGAACGATCGCGTCGTACGTCACGCCGGGAGCGTGTCCGTCCGGCCCGCGCGTGTCAACCACGAGGCCGGCGCCAACGGCCTATTGACCGCGGCGCGGCCATTTCGCGGTTGGCGCGGCCATTTCGCTGTCGGCGCGGCTATTTGGCGGTTGGCGTCGTTCGTGCGTCGCTCCTGGCCGGGTGGGGCGTGTGATCCGCGATCCCGGGGACAGATTACCCGCCCGGTGCAGGGGGCCTGGGTTATGCTCGCAAGCCGTGGCCGTATTCGCGCTCATCGTCGCATCCGTTCTCGTCGTCGTCGCGGGGGGCTTGGTGGCGCGCGCCGATTGGGCGGTCGCGCCCACGGGGCGGACGGGTCTGTTCGAGCGCCTGTGGGTCGTGCTGCCCGCCGGGTTCCTGGTGCTCCTCCTCGTGCTCACGGCCCGTGCGGTGATCGCATGACGACGCGGGCCGTGTCGGCACCGCGGGCGGGGCACCGCCTCGCGGCGCTTTTGGCCGACTACGTGCGCCTGACCAAGCCGCGCGTGATCTCGCTGCTCCTGCTGACGACACTCCTGGCCATGGTGATGGCGGATCGGGGCTGGCCCGCGGCGACGACGGTGGTCTGGACCATGATCGGCGGATACCTGGCCGCCGGCGGGGCGAACGCCATCAACCAATGGTTCGACCGCGACATCGACGCCCGCATGCGCCGCACGTCCAACCGGCCGATCGTGGCCGGGCGGATCGGCGCGACACACGCGCTCGTCTACGCGCTGACCATCAGCGTCGCGAGCGCGCTGATCCTGGGACTCGGCGTCAACTGGCTGACGGCGGGGCTCGCCATGCTGGGGCTCCTGCTCTACGTGTTCCTCTACACCTTGTGGCTCAAGCGCACTACGACGCAGAACATCGTCATCGGCGGCGCGGCGGGCGCGGTGCCGCCGCTCGTGGGGTGGGCCGCCGCGACGGGTGAGGTCGGCCTGGGCGCGCTGATCCTCTTCGCGATCGTCTTCTACTGGACGCCGCCGCACTTCTGGGCGCTGGCGCTGCTGCTCAAGAAGGACTACGCCGAGGCGGGTGTTCCGATGCTGCCGGTGGTGCGGGGGGTCGAGGAGACCGCCCGCCAGGTGTTGCTGTGGACGGTCGTGCTGGTCGGGGTGTCGCTCCTGCCGGTGGCGGCGGGGATCTCCGGCGGGCTCTACCTGGGCTCCGCGATCGTACTCGGCGGGCTGTTCCTCGCGTCGGCCTGGCGGCTCGCGCAGGCGCCTGATGAGCGTCGCGCCCGCTCCACCTTCTCGTACTCCATGCTGTACCTGGCGCTGCTCTTCGCGGCGCTCGCGATCGACGCGGCCCGCTGAGCTCGATGCGGGGGAAACGGGGCGAGCGTCCGGTCGGTCAGCCGCGCGGCGGCTTCTTCCTCTCGCCGCTCGGGATCGTCTTCACGACGGTCGTGATCGACCTGATCGGCTTCGGCCTGGTTCTGCCGATCCTGCCGCTCTGGGCCGAGCAGGTCGGTGCGTCGCCGGTGCAGATCGGCATCCTCGCCGCCTCGTACGCGGTGGCTCAGCTGCTGTTCGCGCCGATCTGGGGACGTCTGTCCGACCGCTACGGCCGCAGGCCGGTGATCCTGGTCTCGCTGGCGGGCAGCGCGGTGGCCTCGCTGGTCATCGGCTTCGCCGGGACGCTGGTGGTGCTGTTCGTGGCGCGGGTGCTCCAGGGGATCGCGGGCGCCTCGTACGCCGCGGCGCAGGCATACGTGGCCGACGTCACCACCGCCAAGGATCGCGCGCGTGGGATGGGCCTGATCGGCGCCGCTTTTGGCCCCGGCTTCGTCCTGGGACCGGCCATCGGCGCGCTTTTTTCGTCGATCGACCAGCGCCTGCCCTTCTTCGTCGCCTCGGGGCTGGCGGCGGCC
>JBKKDD010000176.1:0-2713 GCA_046708705.1 Miltoncostaeaceae bacterium
ATCCCCTGCTGTCGGCGCGTGAGAAGGCGCGCGCCGTCGTGGCCCTTGCCGCGCTCGGCGCCCTCGGCGCGCATGGGCGCAGGCGGCTCGACGACGTCACGTTCGCCGAGTGGCTCGCCGATCACGGGCAGGGCCCGGGCGCGATCACGCGGTTCTGGGACCTGATCGTCCTGCCGACCTGCAACGACCGCAGCGACCGCGTCTCGGCGGCCCTCGCCGCGTTCGTCTTCCAGGAGGGGTTTCTGCGGACGCGCACCGGTTCGGCCATCGGCTGGTCGCGTGTGGGGCTGACCCGGCTGGTGGACCCACCGGTCCGGCGTTTCCTGACCGACCGCCGGGCGACCGTCCTGACCGGGCGGCAGGTCACGGTGGTCGGCGACGGGCAGGTCGCGCTGGCGGGGGGCGAGTCGCTGCCGGCCGAGGCGGTCGTGCTCGCGCTGCCGCCCGACCGGGCCCGCGCCGCCTGCCCCGACGCGCTGCCCGCGGATCCCGGGCTGGCGTGGTCGCCGATCGTCAACGTCCACGTCTGGTACGACCGCCCCGTGATGGACGGTCTCTTCACCGCGGTCGTCGACAGCCCCGCGCAATGGGTCTTCAACCGGACCGCGATGGCGGGGCGGGGCGGTCCCGGGCAGCACCTGGCGGTGTCGATCTCCGGCGCGCGGAAAGAGGTGGAGCTGCCCAAGGGCGAGCTGGTCGACCGGATCGTCGCGGAGCTCGCGCACCTGTTCCCGGCCGCCGCGGGCGCCCGGATCGAGCGCACGGTGTGCGTCAAGGAGCGCCACGCGACGTTCGCAGCCGCGCCGGGCCAGGCGGCACGCCGCCCCGCAACCACGACCCCGGTCGACGGCATCGTCCTGGCGGGCGCCTGGACCGACACCGGCTGGCCCGCCACGATGGAGGGCGCAGTGCGAAGCGGCGTCCAGGCCGCACGCGCCGCGATCAGGCGCGGACCCTCCGCGCCGCCTCCAACTGGGGTCTGACGGCGCATCCGGCCAGGTGGTCGTTGACCATTCCCATCGCCTGCATGAGCGCATAGGCCGTGGTCGGTCCGACGAAGCGGAAGCCGCGCCGTCGCAACTCCTTGCTCAGCGCCCTCGACTCGGGCGTGACCGACGGCACGTCGGCCATGGCGACCGGCGCTCGGCGACGGCCCGAGGGGGCGAAGGACCAGATGAGCGTCGCGAGCGAGCCGAGCTCGGCCTGCACCGCGAGCGCCGCGGCCGCGTTGCCGATCGCCGCCTCGATCTTGCCGCGGTGGCGGACGATCGACGCATCGGCGAGCAGCCGGTCGACGTCGTCGCCGCCGAACCGCGCGACCTCCTCGATCCGAAAGCCGGCGAACAGCCGGCGAAACGCCTCGCGTTTGCGCAGGATCGTGAGCCACGAGAGCCCCGACTGGAAGCCCTCGAGGCAGAGCTTCTCGTACAGCCGGTCGTCGTCGGTCACCGGCCTGCCCCACTCGTCGTCGTGGTAGGCCAGGTACTCGGGCGTCGACCCGGCCCACCCGCACCGCGCCACCCCGTCCGAGCCCACCAGCAGATCGTTCGCTCCCACGCCGCCAGAATGGCACATCCTAGGTGTCACAATCTCCGCCCCGGCAGCATGTCGGAAGGGTGATTTCGCCGCTCGCGATTGCGCCTGGGCAAACGGATCGCGGGGCAATCGTGTCAGGCACGCTTTACTGAACGTTAACGTTGCCCAGGCGACGGCGTTGGCTGTTAGCCTCGCGAGATGGGTGTGGCCGCTCGGGTGCACGGTGCCCTTGGCCGGGTTGCCCGGTCGCTCGGCAGCGGGCGGCGCGAGGCGGCGATCGCGCTGGGGGCGTACGCCCTGTACACGGTGGTGCGCGGGGTGTTCGGGGGGACGCTCACCGAAGGACGGGCGAACGCCGCGGACCTGATCGACCTGGAGCGGCGGCTTGGGATCCTGATCGAGCCGGAGCTGCAGCGGTTCTTCGTGGACAACCACCTGGCGATGCCGTTCTGGAACTTCTTCTACCCGGTCAGCCAGGTGATCGTGCTGCCGGCGACCCTGATCCTGGTGTACCGATACCGGCGGGGCGCCTATCCGTTTCTGCGCAACCTGTCGATCCTGTCGTGGTGCGGAGGGCTCGTCTGGTACGCGCTGCAGCCGGTCGCACCGCCCCGGTTGGCGGGACTCGCCGCCGACAGCGTCAGCGGGCAGACGTTCGTGGACCTGGACAGCCCGCTGATCAGGCTCTTCTACAACCCGGTGGCGGCGATGCCGAGCCTGCACGTCGGCCTGGCGCCCGTCGTGGCGTGGGCCCTGTGGCGGCTGACCCGCTCACCCTGGACCCGCGGGCTGGGACTGGCCTATCCGGTCCTGGTCGCGACGTCGATCGTCGTGACCGGCAACCACTACCTGCTCGACATCGCGGGGGGCCTGGCCGTGGTGCTGCCGGCCGGGCTGATCGCCGCGCGGTTGAGCCCGCCGGTCACCGCGTGGGACGCGAGGCCTACTGAAGCTGCGTCGGCTGATCCCCGCGCATCGCCACGTGACGCTCGAACAGCCGGACCAGCGTCAGCGGACGCGCGACGCCGGCAAACGTGAAGCTCGCCTCGGCCGCCTCGGTGCCGGCGGTATCGAAGTCGATGTCACCGATGCCGAGCATGCGATCCAGGAGCCTGCGCGTGGTGTTGACGTTCTGCACGCGCTCGATGGACGCCGACTGCTCACGACGCGTCAGCAC
>JBKKDD010000177.1:0-6513 GCA_046708705.1 Miltoncostaeaceae bacterium
TTCCACATAAAGCCCCGCCGTGGTAACAACCACCACCGCCACCAGCGAGCCGAGCGCCGTGGCAATCGCGAGGGCCGCGACCCGACGAAATGCATCCGGCCCGACCCGGGCGACGAGCGCAAGCACGCCAAGCCCCAGCAGTGCATACATGAGCTGTTTGCGCAGCTGGCCGGTCGGGTCGGCGCCCTCGATCACCGCGCGCGCGCTCGAGACCGAGTAGACCATCAGGAGCCCCAGGCACACCAGGAACGCGACGGCCGCCAGCAGCATGCGCTCGGCGCCGTCGCGCGCTCGGCGCGGCGGTCGATGTTTGGCAGGCGGAGTCTTGGCGGAGGCCACCACCCTTTCCGATTCGACGCCGACGCCGTGGCCCCTCGCGACCACGTCACAACCGACCCACCGGGACGCGTCGTGCGCCAGTTAGGCGCCATGTGGTGGAGTGACGACTCGCGACGAGCAGCGCAGATGGTAACGAGACCGTGGCGTAGGGTTGGTCCGTGCGGAGGTTCACGATCGCCGAACGGCGGGCCCGGCTGGCGGTGCGGCACGGACTGGCACCCGCACACCGCGCCGTCGACGTCGTGGCGGCGACCAACCGTGTCGTGTGCCTGCACGCGACCGATCCGGTGACCGTGTACCTCTCGGCGTGGGCTCGGGTCGACAGCCTGACACGGGACGATCTGGGCCATGCGCTCTACACCGACCGGTCGCTCGTCAAGCACCTGGCCATGCGCCGGACGCTCTTCGTCGTCGCCCGCGATTTGCTGGGCGTGGTGCGGGACGCCGCCGGATCGCGGGTGGCGGAGAGCGAGAGCCGGCGACTGGCTGCCGACGTGGAGAAAGCCGGTCTGGTCGCAGACGGTCGGGCATGGCTCGCCGCCGCCCAAGCGGCGACGCTCGACACGCTCGACGCGATGGGTGAGGCGACGTCGACCCAGCTTCGGGACGCGGTGCCGCTCCTGCAGTTCGCGACCACGTACGCGCCGGACAAGCCGTACGGCGGCCAGATCCCGGTCGGTCCGCGCGTCCTGACGACGCTCTCGGCCGCCGGCCATATCCTGCGCGCGTCGAACCTCGGGGGCTGGTCGGTATCCCGACCGACCTGGGCGACGACCCGCCACTGGCTGGGCGCCGAGCCGGCGCACGTGCCCGAGACCGACGCGAGGGCCGAGCTCGTGCGTCGCTGGCTGTACGCGTTCGGCCCGGCGACCGAGGCGGATCTCAAGTGGTGGCTCGGCGGCACGCTCGCCACGACGCGGGCCGCGCTGGCGCAGGTCGGCGCCATCGAGGTGAACCTGGACGGCGTTCGAGGCGTGGTCTTACCGGACGACCTGGACGAGGTCCCGGAGGTGGCGCCGTGGGCGGCGCTCCTCCCCGCGCTCGATCCGACGACGATGGGCTGGTTCGCGCGCGAGTGGTACCTGGGCCCGCATCGACCGCAGCTGTTCGACACCAACGGCAACGCCGGCACGACCGCCTGGTGGGACGGTCGCATCGTCGGCGGCTGGCATCAGGACCCGGACGGAGCGGTGAAGGTGCATCTCCTCGAGGACGTCGGGCACGCGGCGGCGACCGCCCTCCGCTCCGAGGCCGAGCGGCTCACGATCTGGCTCGACGGCGCACGCCCCCTCCCCCGCTTTCCGTCCCCACTCAGCCGGTCATGAGCGGGACCGCGCCCGGTCAGGCCGGGCGTCGCGGGAGCCCGGCCACGACATCCCGGAAGTCGGCGCCCCGTTCCTCGAAGTCGGCGTACTGATCCCAGCTGGTGCAGGCGGGCGCGAGCAGGACGACGTCTCCCGGCGACGCGTGGCGGGCTGCCGCGGTGACCGCGTGGGCGACGGTGCCGGCGGGCTCGACGACGATCCCCGCGCGCGCGAAGGCCGCACCGACCTCGGCCCCGGCCTCACCGACCAGGTACGCGCGCACCACCGCGGTGCGCGCGGCGGCGGCGAGCTCCTCGAACGACGTCCCCTTGCCCCGTCCGCCGACGATCAGGTGCACACGCGACGGGTACGCGTCGAGCGCTGCGATTGCCGCGTCCGGGTTGGTCGCCTTGGAGTCGTTGACGTACCGCACGCCGTCGATGTCGGCGACGACCTCGAGCCGGTGCGCGACGCCGGGAAACGTCGCGAGCCCCGCCGCGAGTGCATCGCCTCCGGCCCCGGCGTGGGCCGCCAGCGCGACCGCCGCCATCGCGTTCTGATGGTTGTGCCGGCCGCGCACCGCGACGTCCTGCCATCGCACGACGAACCCGAGCTCCGCGTGGTGCAGGCCGCCCTCGCCCCAGCAGATCGCGCCGGGCCCCGGCGCACTGTGATCGACGTGGCGAAGGGTCGCTCCCGTTCGCGGGGGAACGATCCCGCGCGGGACGACGGCCAGGTCACCCGCAGCCTGGTTCGCGAAGATCCGCAGCTTCGCCGCCACGTACTCGTCCATCCCCGCGTGGCGGTCCAGATGATCGGGCGCAACGTTCAACAGCACGGCAGCGCGGGGATGGAACGCGATGATGTCCTCGAGCTGGAAGCTTGAGCACTCGACCACCAGCCAGGTGGCGGGCGCAACCTGCCCCACCAGGCCCGACAGCGGCGTGCCCTGGTTGCCACACGCCTGTGCCGGGATGCCCGCCGCAACGAGCAGGTGCGCCGTGAGCTCGGTGGTCGTCGTCTTGCCGTTGGTGCCGGTCACACCCAGGATCGGGTTGGGCAGTTGGGCGGCGGCGAGCTCGATCTCGCTGATGACCGGTGTCCCCGCCGCCCGCGCCGCGGCGACCGGGACGGCGTCGGACGGGACCCCCGGGCTCTTGACCACCAGGTCGATGTCCAGCACGGCGTCGCCGAACGGGGTCCGCACCTCAACGCCGGCTGCGGTCAGCTCTGGCGCGTCGACCGCGGCGGCGTCGATCGCGACGACGGTGTGCCCCAGCCGCGCCAGGAGCAGCGCGGCCGCGCGCCCGGACCGCGCCAACCCGACCACGAGCACCCGCTCCGGCACGGTGCTCACTGCAGGTCGCGGAAGAAGAGCGTGAACCCGGTGGCCGCCAGCAGCGCGGCGATCAGCCAGAAGCGCACGATGATCTTGGTCTCGCTCCAGGCCGCCATCTCGAAGTGATGGTGGATCGGCGTCATCAGGAACACCCGCCGGCGGAAGCGCTTGAACACGAGCACCTGCACGATCACCGACAGGGCCTCGATGACGAAGATCCCGCCGATCGCGATCAGCAGGATCTCGGTCTTGGTCATCACCGCCATGGACGCGATGGCGCCGCCGAGCGCGTATGAGCCGGTGTCGCCCATGAACACCGCCGCCGGAAACGAGTTGAACCACAGAAAGCCCAAGCACGCGCCGACCAGCGACGCGCCGAAGATCGCCAGGTCGCGCTGGGCGAAGATCGGACTGTCGACGGTCTGGCTCGCGACGAACGCCATCCCGGTGTAGGCGAGCATCGCGATGCCGCTCGTGCCGGCGGCCAGGCCGTCGAGACCGTCGGTCAGGTTGACCGCGTTCGCGAAGCCGCTGATGACCAGGAACACGATCACGAAGAACACGGAGGGGCCCACCTCGACGGCCCGGTCGGCGATGGGCAGATGCAGCGTGGTCTCGAACCCCGTCACTCGGACCGCGACGATGACGAAGACCAGCGACACCACGGCCAGGAGCGCCATGCGCCACTTGCCGGCCAGGCCACCCGAGCGCCGGCGCCAGACCTTCATCAGGTCGTCGGCAAGGCCGATCAGCCCGCACGCCACCGTGGTCGCCAGCACGAGCATGGCCTGGGTGCTGCGCGTCGACAGGATCACGAACGGGAGCGCCGTCGCGATCAGGATCAGCACCCCGCCCATGGTCGGCGTGCCCTGCTTCTGCGCATGGGCGTCGGGGATCAGTCCCTCGGCGCGCACGAACTGCCCGACCTCGTTTCGTCGCAGCCACTCGATGAACTTGGGACCGAGGAACATCAACAGGGTGGCCGCGCTGATCGCGGCGATCAGGACGCGTTCCATGGGCTAGCTGGCTGCGATCACGGCGGCCACGCGCTCAAGGGCCATGGACCGCGATCCCTTGAGCAGCACGACGTCGCCGCCGCGCAGATACGCGCTCACGCCCGCCACGGCCTCGTCCACGCCGGCGAAGTGCACGCCGTCGACCCCGGTCGCGCCCTCCAGGTACCCGGCTGCCCGCGTGCCCACCCCGATCACGAGCTCCACCCCCGCGGCGGCGGCCTCCGCCCCGACCTGGCGGTGGTAGAGGGCCTCGTCGGCCCCCAGCTCCATCATGTCCCCGAGCACCGCGACCTTGCGTCCGGGACGCGCGGACAGATCCTCGAGCGCGGCGCGCATGGCGATGGGGTTCGCGTTGTAGCAGTCCTCGATCAGCGTGCCGCCGACGGCGAGGCTGCGGAGGTTGCCACGCATGTCCGACAGGGCGACCTCGATCACGCTGCCCTCGATGGGGGCGCGCCCCAGCGCCCGGCAGCACTCCAGAGCGGCCGCTGCACACCGCCACTGCCAGGCGGTCGCAAGGTTCATGTCCAGGTCGAGGGTCGGCCGATCGCCAAACTCCACAACCCTGACTCTCGCATCGAGGGTGCGCAGATACTCCCGCAAAAGCGGCTCATTCGCGGGCACCACAGCCATCGACCCGGGGCTGAGGGACGCGATCAACTCGAACTTGGCGGCCGCCACGTTCTGGACCGTGCCGAGCAACTCCAGATGCACGGGGCCGATCGAGGTGATGCACCCGACGTCGGCCGGCGCGAGCCGGGCGAGCTCGGCGATCTGGCCGAGGCCGCGCATTCCCATCTCGACGACCGCGACCTCGGTGTCCTCGGGCAGCCCCATCAGCGACATCGGTACGCCAACCTCGGTGTTGCGGTTGCCCGGCGTGCCCTCCACGCGGACGCCGGCCGCGCGCAGCATCGCGACCAGGATGTCCTTGGTCGTGGTCTTGCCTGTCGCGCCCGTTATCGCGACCACCTGCGCGCCCGAGCGCTCGAGCACCAGACGGCCGGCGGACTGCAGCACCTCGAGTGGCGCCTTGGTGACGAGCACCGGCTTGCCGATGGCGCGTAGATCCCCTTCCAGCCACCGCCAGGCCGCGTCGGTGATGACCGCTGCAGCCGCGCCGTCGCGCAGGGCGTCGGCAGCGTGGTATCCGCCGTCCTGCGACTCACCGCGGATGCCGACGAACAGCGCTCCTGGAACGACCTCGCGCGAGTCGACGAACGCCCCGTCCACCTCGGCCGAGGGGGAGCCGACCGGCATATAGACGTTGCCGGTTGCGGACTTCATCACCTGGTTGGCGGTCAGTTTCATACCCGCACCGCCAGCACCTCGCGCGCGACCTCGCGGTCGTCGAACGGGCTGACCACCCCGTTGACCTCCTGGCCGCGCTCGTGTCCCTTGCCCGCGATGACGAGCACGTCCCCGGGCTGGGCCCGCTCGGCCGCGAGCATGATGGCGCGCCTGCGGTCGGACTCGACGATCAGCGTCGCGGGACCCGCGAGAGCGCCGGTCGTGATCTCGTCGATGATCGTGTCCGGGTCCTCGGTGCGCGGGTTGTCCGAGGTCACGACGGCGATGTCGGCCAGCGCCTGGGCGATCGCGCCCATCTGCGGCCGCTTGCCGCGATCGCGATCGCCGCCGCAGCCGAACACGACGATCAACCGCCCGTCGTCGTGCACAAGCTTGCGCGCCTCGCGCAGGACGTTCTCGAGCGAGTCGGGCGTATGAGCGTAGTCGACCAGGACCTGGAACGGCTGGCCGGCGTCCACGGGCTCGAAGCGGCCGGGCACGCCCGCCACCGCCGCGATCCCCCGGACCACGGCCTCGTGCTCCAGCCCCAGCAGCTCGCCAACCGCGACGACGCCGAGGACGTTGGCGACGTTGAACCGTCCGCGCAGCGGACTGTGGAGCTCCAGCGGTCCGCGCGGTGTGGCCACGCGGGCGCGGAAGCCGTCGCGGGATTGACGGACCTCCAGCGCGCCAACGTCGGCCGTCCGGTCGACGGCAAAGCCGAGGGCGCCGGTCTCGGCCGCCAACCGCCGGCCGAACTCGTCGTCCAGGTTGACGGCCGCGGGCGGGTTCGGCCCCTCCCCGTCGGGCCGGATGAACAGCCCCCGCTTGGCGAGGTAATACTCCTCGACGTCGGCGTGGTAGTCCAGGTGATCGCGGGTCAGATTGGTGAAGAGCGCCGCCGCGAAGCGCACGCCCGCCACCCGGCGCTGCGCCAGCGCGTGCGAGGAGACCTCGATCGCGCAGGCCGTGTCGCCCGCGTCGCGCATCCGGGCCAGCAGCCGCTGCAGGTCGACGCTCTCGGGCGTGGTGTGCGCCACCGCCTCGACGGCGCCGCCGACGCGCGCCTCGATCGTCCCGAGCAGCCCGGCGCGGTGTCCCGCCGCCTGCAGCACCGCGTGCAGCAGGAACGCGCTGGTGGTTTTGCCGTTGGTGCCCGTCACGCCGACCACCGCCAGGTCGCGCGAGGGGTCGTCCTCGAGCGTCGCGGCCATCAGCGCCATCG
>JBKKDD010000178.1:0-3632 GCA_046708705.1 Miltoncostaeaceae bacterium
GTCGAAGCGCGCGCGCAGGTCCTCCAGCGCGCCGTTCACGATCGGTCGCAACGCGCGCTTGAGCTCCTGGTATGCGCGTGCGTCGACGTCCGCGTACGGGCGGCCCATCACGACGACCTGGCTGTGCCGCTCCCCCGACGGCTTGATCAGCACGGGGTTCATCGCGGCCTCGGGCTCGATCCCGGCGGCAGCGGCCTGCACCGCCTGCGCGCGTCCGATCTCGCTCCCGTCCGCCGTGACGACCGAGTTGAGCGACATGTTCTGCGCCTTGAACGGAGCGACCCTGACGCCGGCGCGCATGAGCCACCGGCAGATCCCGGCGGTGACGACGGACTTGCCGGCGTCGGAGTGGGTGCCGCACACGAGTAGGGCGCCCTTCATCGCGCTCCGTCGAAGGAACGCGCCCGGCGGGCGGCGGCAAGCCCGATGGCGGCGAGGGCGGCGATCGTGCGTGACAGGCGAGCGGCCCGGCGCACGTCTGCGGGAGTCGGGGCCGGCCCCTCACCGATGAGCGGGCGGTGCTCGACGCGGCCCGAATAGGCGAGCGTGCCGCCGAGACGCACGCCGAGCGCGCCCGCGAACGCTGCCTCCAGACGCCCTGCGTTGGGGCTCGGATGGGCCGCGCCGTCCCGGCGCAGCGTCTCCCAAGCCTGGCGCGGCGATCCGCCCACGACCGGCGCGCACAGCACGGCGAGCGCCGCGGCGAACCGCGCGGACGGCCACCCCAGAACATCGTCGAGGCGGGCCGCGGCCCATCCGAAGCGCTCGTAGCGCGCGGTCCGGTGGCCGACCATGGCGTCGAGCGTGTTCGCCGCCCGGTACGCCACGACCCCTGCGGGCCCGGCCAGCGCCCCCCACAGGAGCGCCCCGACGACCGCGTCGCCCGTGTTCTCCGCCACCGACTCGACGACGGCCCGGCAGACGTCGGTCTCGTCAAGCGCAGCCGGATCGCGACCCACGAGCTTGGGGAGCTCGGCGCGTGCGCCCTCCAGGTCACCCCGCTCCAGGCGCTCCGCGATCGTCTGCGCGACCCGGGTGAGCGAGCGTCCCCCGAGCGCGGCCCACGTCACGACCGCCAGCACGAGCGTGCGGCCAAAGCGCCGTGCGGCGACCTCCGCGGCGAGCGCCGAAAGGGTCACGAGGCCGGCGGTGTGGACGGCGCCGCGCGCGCGGGTCGGCGTGTAGACGACGCGCTCCACGGCCGCCGCGGTCCTGCCGAGCCCGGCGACCGGATGCCAGCGGGGCGGGTCGCCGAGCGTGACGTCCGCGACGTATCCCGCAAGCAAGCCGGCACCCGCGCTCATCACGCCGGACCGCCGGTCGGGCAGTTGATCCTCGCGATCGTCCAGCGGCCGTCGTGGGCGTGGAGCTCTGTGATGGCGAGCGGAGCGACGTCGATCCTCCAGAACGCGTCAATCGGGGCGCCGAGGGCATGCACGACCACCGCCTTCACGACTTCGGCGTGTGTGATCGCGACAGCCGCTCCGTCGCGCAGGGTCTGCCCGTCGAGCCACCTGCCGACGCGGCCGGCGAACGCCGCGAGCGTCTCGCCCCCGTGCGGGGCGGCGTGCGGATCGCGCATCCACCGGGCCACGCCGTCGCGATCCTCGGCGTCGACCTCGGCGAGCGTCCGCCCCGACCAGGCGCCGAAGTCGCACTCTGCGATCGCGGCGTCGGTGACAGCCTCGAGGCCTGCCGCTGCGACGGTCTCCCGGCACCGGATCGCCGGGCTCGACATGGCCTCGCAGCGGCTCGGGAGCGCCGGCGCGAGCGCCGCCGCGGCGGCGAGCGACCGCGCATCCAGCGCGTCGTCGTCGCGAGGGAACGCTGCCGCACGGGTGGCGGCGGTGGCGGCATGGCGCACCAGCAGGAGGCGTCGCCTCACCGCGACTCCGAGGAGGTCGGGCGCACCTCAAGGGACGGGCGTGGAACGGGTTCCTGCGCGACGAGCACCGATGACCTCCTCGGGATTGCGCGTCCCGGCTGCGTGGATCAAGATGTGGCGGACGAGTCTCCTGACTCCCGGATCCCGGCTTGTCCCGCCTTCCCGCCCCTGAGGGCCGTGGCTTCGTGGGACTCGCTCCCCGGTCACAGTGGCGCGACCGTCCCGGATTCCCACCGGGTTCCTCGCACCGCCACAAACGTCGTGCAACCCTACCTGTCGGCGACGACCGATGCGAGGAGGCTAGAGTGCCGCGCGTGCCGACCGAGGAACGTCTCACCCGCCCAACGACTCCGGACGGGTTCGACGTCTCGCGGGCCGGCGAACGCGCGGCGGATCCGTCGGGCTGGCGGTTTCCCGCCGCCGAGCGGGCAGCGGTCTATCGCGTGATCGCGGAGCGTCGCGACATCCGCCGCTTCCGGCCGGATCCGGTGCCGGAGGAGCCGCTGCGCCGGATCCTCGAGGCCGCTCACTGCGCGCCGTCGGTCGGGCTGATGCAGCCGTGGCGGCTGATCGTCGTCCGCGACATAGCGACCCGGCTCGCGGTCCGAAACCTGGCGCAGGCGGAACGGCTCCGTCAGGCCGAGCGTTTCGACGAGCGCTCGCGCGGCTTTCTCGACCTCAAGATCGAAGGCATCGTCGAGGCCCCGCTCGGCATCTGCGTGTGCTGCGACCACGGCGACGAGGGCGACGAGATCCTGGGCAGGGGCACGATCCCCGACACGGATGTGTACAGCACGGCATGCGCCGTCGAGAACCTCTGGCTCGCCGCACGGGCGGAGGGCCTCGGTGTCGGCTGGGTCAGCTTCTACCGGCCAGACGACATGCGACAGCTCCTCTCGATCCCCGCGTCTGTCGACCCGATCGCGTACCTGTGCGTCGGCTGGCCCGACGAGCGGCCGGTTCGCCCCGGGCTCGAGGCGGCCGGATGGTCGTCGCGGATGCCGATCGAGGCGGTCGTCATGGAGGAGCGATGGGGCGAGAAGGCGATCGGCGTGTCGGTCAAAGCACGCCGGCCCGGTGAGCCCGATCGCGCTGCGGTGATCGCGGCCCGCGACCGGCTCGATCGGCTGGTCAAGCCCGCCGGCAGCCTCGGGACGCTCGAGCCGCTCATCGAGCGATGGGCCGGCATCACCGGCCAACCGCCCCCGGCGAAGGCCCGGGCCGGTGTGCTCGTCTGCGCCGCCGATCACGGACACGTGCGGCACGGCACGAGCCTCTTCCAGGCCACGGTCTCGGCGCAGGTGGCGGCGGCCGCGGCCCGCGGCGAGACCGCAGTCGGCGTGCTCGCGCGCCACGGCGGTCACCCACTGCTCATCGCCGACATCGGGCTGCTCGGGCCCACCCCGGCCGGCGTCCGTGACGCGAAGATCGCGCGGGGTACCGCCGACATGACCGTCGCCGACGCGCTGAGCGCGCAGGCGCTCGACGCGGCGTTGGAGGCCGGGGCGCGGCTCGCCGGGGAGATCCTCGACATGGGGGTCGACTGCCTGATCCTCGGCGAGATCGGGATCGGCAACACCGCCACGTCCTCGGCACTCGCGTCCGCGTTGACGGGCGCGCCGCCGACGCTGACGGTCGGGCGCGGCACCGGGCTCGACGCCCAGGGTACCGAGCGCAAGCGGAGCGTCGTCGCTACGGCGCTCGCCGCGCACGGCTCCCCGCTGCCGGTCCGGGCGGCCCTCTGCGC
>JBKKDD010000179.1:0-7349 GCA_046708705.1 Miltoncostaeaceae bacterium
CGAACTCGCCCCAGCCGATCACCGACCGCTCGATCAGCACCTGGCCGATCGGGCTGGCCGCCAGCGCGTTGGCCACGGCGCGCTCCAGATCGTCGGGCGACGTGACGACCCCTCCCCCCTCGCCGCCCATCGTGAACGCGGGTCGCAGGATCAGCGGAAAGCCGAGGATCGCAGCGGCCGCACGTGCGCCCTCCTGGTCGCCGACGGTGCGGGCCGCCAGCACCGGAATGCCCGCCTCGCGCATCGTGGTGGCGAACGCCTCCCGGTCCTCCGCGCGGTGGATCGCGTCGGCCTCGGCCCCGATCAGCTCGACGCCGTGCTCGGCCAGCACGCCGCTTCGGTGAAGCTCCATGGCCAGGTTGAGCGCGGTCTGACCGCCCAGTGTCGCCAGCAGCGCGTCCGGGCGCTCCGTCGCGATGACCGCGGCCACGGTCGCGACGTCGAGCGGCTCGATGTAGGTGCGGTCGGCAACGCCCGGATCGGTCATGATCGTCGCCGGGTTGGAGTTGACCAGGACGACGCGGTAGCCCTCCTCGCGCAGCGCCTGGCAGGCCTGGGTGCCGGAGTAGTCGAATTCCCCTGCCTGGCCGATCACGATCGGCCCGCTGCCCAGCACCAGGATGGTCGAAAGATCCTCGCGCCGTGGCATCAGGACACCGCCGCGACGAACTCGGCGAACATGTACCCGGCGTCATGGGGGCCGGGTCGCGCCTCGGGGTGGTACTGCACCGACCATGCGCGCAGGTCGGGCGCGGCGATCCCCTCGACGCTGCCGTCGAACAGGCTCCGTCGCGTCACCACGATGCCGTCCGGCAACGTGGCGTCGGCGACCGCGTAGCCGTGGTTTTGCACCGTGATCTCGACGCCGCCGTCCTCGGAGCGGCGCACCGGGTGGTTGGCGCCGCGATGGCCGAACGGCAGCTTGTGGGTCTCCAGGCCGAGCGCGCGCGCCAGCAACTGATGGCCCATGCAGATCCCGAACACCGGCACCTGGCCGAGCACCCCGCGAAGCGCCTGCACCACCGTCTCGGCGCCGGCCGGATCACCGGGACCGTTGGAGGTGAACACGGCGTCGGGCGCCATGGACAGGATCTCGGCGGCGCCCGTGCCGGCGGGGACGATGTGCAGCCGGCAGCCCGCCTCGGCCATGCGAGCTGCGATGCTCGCCTTGATGCCGCAGTCGATCGCGACGATGCGCGGGCCGTCGTCGCCCAGCACGCGCGCCGGCGCGGCGGCGCCGGTCACCAGATCACGCCCGTCCAGCACGGGGTGGGCGCGGACGCGGTCGATCAGCTCGTCCGCGGCGAGCTCGGTCGAGACGCCGCCGCGCATTGCGCCGCGGTCGCGCAAATGGGTGACCACGCGACGCGTATCCACGTCGTCGACGCCGATCACACCGCGCTCGCGCAACCAGCCGCACCAGCCCTGATCTCCGGCGGCGCCGGGGCGGTCTCCGGCCGACGCCATCACGATCGCCTGCGGGTGGACGCGATCGCTCTCGTCACAGCCGGGGCCTGCGCCGTAGTTGCCGATCATGGGAGCGGCGAAGCACAGGATCTGGCCGATGTAGGAGGGGTCGGTGGCGGCCTCCTGATAACCACTCATCGCGGTCGTAAACACCATCTCGCCGAGCGCGGTCCCGGGAGCGCCGATGCTGCGGGCGTGCAGCACCAGCCCGTCCTCCAGGGCCACGATGGCCCGGGGGCGGCCGCGGACGGGTGACCCCTCGGCCGAACCGTGGGATGTGGACGCGGTGTCTCCCATCTCAGCGGACGAGCTTCGAGATCGCCTTGAACTCGTCGCCGCCGGCCTGCTCGAGCATCTCGAACAGCGCCATCTCGGCGCTCGTGGAGCGCGCGCCAGCCGCAAGCATCTTGGTCATCCCGGTGTGACGGTTGGCGGGCGCACGCGACGAGACCGCGTCCTCCGCGACGTGCACGTCATAGCCGTGCTCCAGCAGGTCGTGCACCGTCTGGTTGACGCAGACGTGGGTCTCGATACCGCAGACGACCCAGGTTTGGCAGCGGGCGCGTGTGAGCGCTTGCTCGAAGCCCTCGACGCCGCAGGCGCTGAAGCGCATCTTCTCGACACGGTCGGTGAACGCGGGCAGCCGCTCCTCGACCTCGGCAACGGTGTGCCCGAGGCCCTTGGGGTACTGCTCGCTGATCAAGACGGGCCGGCCAAGGATGCCGAAACCCTCGGCCAGGATGCCGACGTTGCGGGCCATCTCGTCGAAGCCGTCGATGACCGAGCGGAACCCCTCCTGCACGTCGACCACGATCAGGCCGGTGCCGTCGCGGTGAAGGAGCCCGGGGTGTCGTGTCACGTCCGCCATGCGATCTGCCCTCCTGCGATTGTCATGAGCACGCGCCCGGTGAGCGCGTCACCGAGGAACGCCGAGTTGGCCGACTTGCTCTGAAACCCGCGCTCCCCCACCTGCTCGGTGACGCCCAGGTCGATCAGCGCGACGTCGGCCGTGGCCCCGTCGGCGAGTGTCGGCACCGGCAGCCCCAGCACCGCGGCCGGATCGCTGCTCATCCGCCGCACCAGCAGCTCCAGCGGGATCAGGCCCGGCGCCACCAGGTGGGTGTAGCACGAGGCGAACGCCGTCTCCAGACCGGTCACGCCGAACGGCGCGTCCTCGAACGGCGACTCCTTCTCCTGCGGCGCGTGAGGGGCATGGTCGGTCGCGATGCAGTCGAGCGTCCCGTCCAGCAGCCCGGCGATCAGGGCCTGGCGATCCTGCTCGGAGCGAAGCGGGGGGTTCATCTTGTGCCGGGCGGCATCCAGGTCCAGCACCGCGTCGTCGGTCAGCACCAGGTGGTGGGGCGTCACCTCGGCCGTCACCCGGATGCCCTGCGCCTTCGCCGCACGGATGACCTCGACGGTCTTGGCGGCCGAGACGTGGCAGATGTGGATGTGGGCGTCCTCGTGATGGGCGAGCGTCACGTCGCGCGCCACCTGGACGCTCTCGGACACGTCGGGGATGCCGCGCATGCCCAGGCGGCTGGAGATCAGGCCCTCGTGCATGACCCCGCCCGCCGACAGGTCGACGTCCTCCTCGTGCAAGACGAGCGGCAGGCCGGTGACCCGCTGGTACTGGTAGGCGCGGCGCAACACCTCGGCGTTGGCCACGGGCCGCCCGTCGTCGCTGAAGCCCGCCGCCCCCAGGTCGGCGAGCTCACCCTGCTCGCTGAGCGTCCGGCCGGCCTGCCCGACCGTGATCGCGGCGTAGAAGCCGACCCGCACCACCGACTCGCGGGCGCCGAGTTCCAGCAGCGAGCCGAGGATGGCGGCGTTATCGGTGATCGGCGTGGTGTTGGGCATCGCGACCACCGTGACGAACCCGCCCGCGGCGGCGGCCCGGCTGCCCGAGGCGATGTCCTCGGTGTCCTCCCGGCCGGGTGTGCGCAGGTGGATGTGCGGATCGACGAAGCCGGGGGTGGCGATCAGGCCCGCGCCCTCCACGCGCTCCAGCCCCTCGGGGTCGCCGCCGATGCGCCCGTCGCGGATGACCAGGTCGCCCACGCGGTCGATGCCTGCGGCCGGGTCGAGCATCCGCACGCCGGTGATCACGAGCGAGGCGGGCTCCGACGCGCGCTGGACCAGCGCGATACCACTCACGCGGCCACCACGTCGGCCAGCGCGACCGCCCCGGGCACCGCGACCGGCTCGGCGAGCAGGTCGTAGAGGATCGCCATCCGCACGACCAGGCCGTTGGCCGCCTGGCGCTCGATGAGGGTCGCCGGGTCGTCGGCCAAGGCGCCGGTCAGCTCGACCCCGCGGTTGATCGGGCCCGCGTGCATGACGCGCTGGCCGGGACGCAGCCGCTCGTGGCTGACGCCGAAGCGCGCGGCGTACTCGCGCAGGCTCGGCACGAACCCGCCGTCGCCCATCCGCTCGTGTTGCATGCGCAGCACGTAGACGACGTCGGCGTCGGCGATGTCGCGGATGTCGCACGAGGTCGCGACGCCCAGGGCCTCGGCGGCGCGCCAGGGCAGCAGCGTCGGCGGCGCCACCAGCGTGACCCGTGCGCCCATGGTCGTCAACCCGACGATGTCGGAGCGCGCGACCCGCGAGTGGGCGACGTCGCCGACGACCGCGATGTGCAGGCCGTCGAGCGGCCCGACCTCCCGCTCGATCGTGTAGAGGTCGAGCAGCGCCTGGCTGGGGTGCTCGTGCTTGCCGTCACCGGCGTTCAGCACGGCGGCGTCGGTGAACCGGGCGGCCAGGTGGCACGCGCCGACCCCGCCGTGGCGGATCACGAAGACGTCGGGCCCGTAGGCGTTGAGCGTCAGGATCGTGTCCTTCAGGCTCTCGCCCTTCTCGACGCTGGAGCCCGCGCCCTTGATCGACACCACGTCGGCGGACAGGCGCTTGGCGGCCAGTTCGAAGGAGGTGGACGTACGGGTCGAGGCCTCGAAGAACAGGTTGATCACGGTGCGCCCGCGCAGCGTCGGCACCTTTTTGTTGTCGCGCCCCATGACCTCGGTGAACCGGTTGGCGGTCGTGAGGATGCGGGCGATGGCGTCGCGGTCCAGGTCTGACATCGACAGGAGCGATCTGCGGGTCATCGTGCGGCCTCCGTCTCGAGCAGGATCTGGTCGGTTCCGTCGATCTCGTTGAGGTGGACGGTGATCCGCTCGCCCCGCGCGGTCGGCAGGTTCTTGCCGACGTAGTCCGGCCGGATGGGCAGCTCGCGGTGGCCGCGGTCGACCAGGACCGCCAGTTGCACGACCGGGGGCCGCCCGTAGTCGAACAGCGCGTCGATGCCCGCGCGGATCGTGCGTCCGGTGTAGAGCACGTCGTCGACGAGCAGCACCGTGTGGGTTGCGATGTCGAAGTCCAGGATGGTCTCGCCGACCACCGGCACGGCGTGGCGGCGACCCTCCCCCACCCCGACGTCGTCGCGGTAGAGCGCGATGTCGATGCTGCCGAGCGGCGGCGCGTCCCCGGTGAACTCGCCGATCAGCGCGGCCAGGCGCGCGGCGAGCGGGACGCCGTTGGTGTGGATCCCGACGATCGCGATCGGCCGCTCGGCGCCGGCATGGCGCTCGACGACTTCGTGGGCGATTCGTGCGACGGTGCGCTTGAGCTGGTCGGCATCGACCAGGACCTTGGCTGCCACCTCACGCCTCCGCGGCGCGAGGGCGTCTCGGGGTATGCGTCATCAGTGGTGCTCCCTTCCGGCCTCACGGGGCCGCGTTAAAGGTCGACGCACCAGACGGTAGCACCTGACGTGGACGAGATGAACGACCGCCGCGCACGCGACTGCCGCTCGTTCCGGGTTCTGTCGCGGTCCCCGGCGTCGTGGTCGGCCCCGCCGTTATGCTCGACGTCCTGCGTGGAGACCGACGATGGAGGCTGGATGAGGGCGACGCTGCTGGAGTCGGTGTTCCCGACCGATACGAACCCGCAGGGAACGCTCTTTGGCGGACAGTTGGTCGCATGGATGGACAAGGCCGCCGGGATCGCGGCGATGCGCCATGCCAAGACGACGGTCGTGACGGCGAGCATCGCGGACATCTCGTTCAAGATCCCGATCTTCGTCGGCGACCTGGTCGAGCTACGCGGAACCGTCGTCGCGGTCGGGCGCACCAGTATGAAAGTCGAGGTGGAGGTCTACCGCGAGGATCCGCTCCACTCGACCCGTGAGCTCTGCACGATCGGGCGTTTCACCATGATCGCGCTCGACGAAGAGCGCCGCCCGACCCCGGTGGGCCCGCTGCCGGACTGACCTCAGCCCTTCGGGGAGACCTTGATCGCGACGGTCTGGGTCTGGATCGCGCCGTCGCGGATGACGAGGGTGTCGGTCGCGATCTCGACCGTTGCGGCGGCGCAGTCCGCGTGCCAGAGCGTGTAGGCGACGTCACCCTCCACATGCTCCATGTCGACCGTGAACTCGTAGGTGCCCGGCGCGAACAGGCCGCCGAACAAGCGCGCGAAGACCGCGCGGATCTCATCGCGTCCACGGGCGATGCCGTTGGGCGAGATGAACACGGAATCGTCGGTGTAGTCGGCGAGCGTCTCGTCGAGGTCCCCGGCGAGAAACGCCCGGAGGTGGTGGTCGGCGACCTGCTTCGTGCTCATCTGAATCGGGCTCCTGGGGTGGTTGGACCCGGATCCTACGGTGCGTCGGCCGCGACTTCCTGGGGACGTCCGTGTGTCACGCCGTCGACGTCACCGCGGTGCAGGACGGGCTCGCCGCGCTCGCGGAACGGCAGCTCGATCTGATCGAAGTCGCGCGGGACGACCACGTTCGCGAACACCGCCTCGGCCTCGGCCCGGATCTCGCGCGGCATGCAGCGACTCGACAGGTGGGTGAGCGCGAGCAGGCGGACATCCGCCGCCTGGGCGAGCGCCGCCGCCTCGCGCGCCGTGGTGTGACGCGTCTCGAGCGCGCGCGGCAACTCGTCGTGCAGGAACGTGGCCTCGTGGACCAGCAGGTCCGCGCCCGCCGCCGCCCCCTCCGTCGAGGCGCAGGGGCGGGTGTCGCCGGAGATCACGATCGTGCGCCCGGATCGCGGTGGCCCCAGCACGTCGGCGGGCGCGACGGTGCGGCCGTCGGCGAGCGTGATGGTCTCCCCGTGCTGCAGGCGTCCGAACAGCGGTCCCGCCGGGACGCCCAGGCCCGCTGCGGCATCGACGTCGAACGCGCCGGGGCGCGACTCCTCGATCAGCGCGTACCCCAGCGACGAGACGCCATGGTCGGTGTGGAACGCCTCGATCCGCGCGCCGGACGTCTCGTGTACGGAGCCCGCGGAGATCTCTTCGATCGTCAGGCGGTACGGCGGGTGTCCGATCACGGGGCCCAAGCGGTCGACCAGCTCGCGGAGCCCGCGCGGCCCCACCACCCGCAGCGGCCGTTCTCGCCCGCGCAGCCCGTACGTCTTGATCAGCCCGGGCAAACCGAGGATGTGGTCCCCGTGCAGGTGGGTCAGGAACACCAGGTCGACGTCCACCAAACCGAGCCCCGACCGAAGGAACTGCCGCTGCGTCCCCTCCCCGCAGTCGAACAGCCAGCGCTCCCCCCCACGGGCGATCAACGTCGCCGCCGTCCCGCGCCCCCGCGTCGGCACCGACGCCGCCGTCCCGAGGAATGTGAGGAGGAGATCCATAGAAGGGACCATACGCCGCCTCAGACACGGCTCTGAGTCGGCCTATGAGCCCCTGCGGGGCGGTGACTCTACGCCGCCTCGACCACGGCACTTGGGCGGCCTATGAGCCCTGCGGGCTCAATTGCTCGCGGCGGCTGGAGGATTGCGGGGCAGGTTCGCTGGGGACCGGTCGTGTGGACCTGGCCGGGGGGTGGTGGGACGATGGCCCGCGGCCACGACAAGGAGGATCAC
>JBKKDD010000180.1:0-16381 GCA_046708705.1 Miltoncostaeaceae bacterium
CCACGACGACCCGCTCCACGACGACCCGCTCCACGACGACCCGCTCCACGATGACCCGCTCCACGACGAGCCGTTCCAGAGCCCGCCGCTCCAGCTCGATCCGTTCCACAGGTCGGCCGACCAGCTCGAGCCGTCCCACGGGTTGCCGAAGATGTCACGCTCGCCGTCCAGGACGACGCCGTCGGTGACGAGCCGCATCGATCCGCGCGCGGCGTCCAGCGAGCCGGTACCGGTCGACGTCTCCCAGGTCTGGGCGACCTCGTCCACCTGGGGCGTGCGCATGCGGTATGCGTTGCGCAGACTCAAACCACCGGCACCCTGGGCCCCGGCGGTGCTGTTGGGAATGGTCGCGGCGGACCGGGTCAGGATCGCCTTGACCTGATCGGGGTTCAGTCCCGGCTGCCGATCGAGGATCAGCGCCGCTGCACCCGACACCACCGCGGCCGCCTGTGACGTGCCGCTTCCGCGGAAGTATCGGTCCCCACCGACGCGGGCGGCGGGGTGGGCCTGGTCGATGACCGAGCCGGGCACCCGCAGGCTGACCACCGACTTGCCGGGGGCGACGAGGTCCGGGTTGCGCTGGCCGTCACCGACGCTCGACCATGACGGAACCGCGTCGTCGGCGACCGTGTTGGTCCCCATCGGATCCACGGCGCCAACCGCGAGCACGTACGGGTCATACGCGGGGTTGTTGAGCTTTGCGGTGCCGAACCCGGCGTTGCCGCCCGAGACGACCACGACGATGCCCTTGCGCCATGCCGCCTCGACGGCGTACGCCAGCGGGTCGGTGCGGTAGTCCTGGATGCCGTCGGTGCCGAACGCGAGGTTGAGCACCCGGATGTTCAGGCCGTTGGTGTCGCGGTGCTGGATGACCCAGTCGATTCCCGCGATCACCTGCGAGACGTCCGCCGCGCCGTTGGCGTCGGCGACCTTGACGGAGACGACGCGGGCGCCGGGGGCGAACCCGGTGAAGTCCTGCCCGCCGCGTCGCGACGAGTCACGGTCCTCGTCGCCCTGGCCCTCGTCCCCGCGACCGTCCTGATCGTCGCGCCCGGCGATGATTCCGGCCAGGTGCGTTCCGTGGCCGTAGCCATCCAGTTGGGTGAGATCGGCGTTCTGCGAGTCGAACGACAGGTCGGGGCCGTAGATGAGCTTGCCGGAGGCGTTGAGGCCCTCCACGGGCGTCACGCCGGAGTCGATGACCGCGACGTCGATGCCGCGCCCGTCGTACCCGCGGCTCCAGTAGCTGCGTGCCCCGGTGATGCGGGTCAGGGTCTGCATGGACCCTGCGTCCTCGCTCGGCGTCCACCCGGACGCGGGCGTGCTGAGCGTGACCCGCCGGTCCGGCGAGACCGAGCGCACGCCGCGCACGCTGCGCAGCGCCGCCATCGCCGCTGCGGGCACCCGGGCCGAGAACCCGTCGATCAGCGGGATCTGGCGCGCGACGGTCCCGCCGAGCCGCGCCACTGCGCGCTCGGGCCGGTCACCTGCGCCGGGCATCTCCCGGACGATCACGGACACCGCCGCACCCCTCGTGGTCTGGGCTCCGCTCGCTCCGGTGAGCGGCACCACAGCCGCACATGCGGCGATCGCCGTCCCGAGGGCGATGCCCCGGCCTCTGCGTGCTCGACGTCGTGTCGACTGTGTCATCGGTATCCCATCCGTGAGTAGTGCCCTCGCGCTCCTCGCGACGGCGGCGGTCACAACGGTCAGATTCCCCGGGGAGCCCCGGACGAGCAGAGAAAATCACGTTTCTTGCAGTTCACTATCGACCGCAAGCGACCATTTCTTGAGGGGCCCAGGCCATCCATGGCCCGAGCCCCGCCACCAGGTCCACACGCGCTGAGCGTGGCGGGCCCTGATACCGTTGTTATTTGACGCTGACCGAGGCGCCCGCCTCCTCCAGATCGCCCTTGAGCTTGTCGGCCTCGTCCTTCTGGATGCCCTCCTTGACGTTGTTCGGAGCGCCGTCCACTAGGTCCTTGGCCTCCTTGAGCCCCAGACCCGTGATCTGCCGCACGACCTTGATCACTTGGATCTTCTTGTCGCCCGCGGCCTCGAGCACCACGGTGAACATCGTCTGCTCCTCGGCGGCCTCGCCACCTCCGTCAGCGGCGACGGGTGCCGCGGCGGCGGCCACCGGAGCGGCCGCGGTCACGCCGAACGTCTCCTCGAGCGCCTTGATCCGCTCGGAGAGCTCGAGCACCGAGATCCCCTTGAGCTCCTCGATCCATTCATCAGTCGTCATTGCCATCGTGTGTTCTCCTCGTCGTTCGTGTGGTGATCAGCTTTGGGGGGTCTCGGGCGCGTCCTCGGCGGGAGCGTCCTCAGCGGGTGCGTCCTCAGCGGACGTGTCCTCTGTGGGTGCGTCCTGAGTGGGTGCGTCCTCAACGGGTGCTTCATTGGTCGGCTGCTCAGCCGGGGCCTCGGGTGCGGCGGGCTCGTCGACGGGGGCGTCCGGCTCGGGCTGAGCGTGCGCCTCCTCGACGACCGGCGCCGGCACCTCGCCCGGTGCTAGGGCTCCGGAGTCACGAACGGCTGCGAGCACCCGCGCCATGTTTCCGATCATGCTGTTGAGGCGTCCCGCCAGACCGGAGATCGGTGAGACGAGCGCGCCGGCGAGCTGGCCGAGCATCTGCTCGCGGGTCGGCAACGTCGCCAACCTGGCGATGCTCGTCGCGGACAGATCCTCCGCCCCGAGCACCCCGCCGCGGATCGTGAATACGTCCTTGTGTCCCTTGGCGAAGTCCGAGAGCGCCTTGGCCGCCTGAGCGGCGTCGCCGTTGACCCAGACAAGCCCGGTCGGTCCCTGCAGGTACGGCAGCAGCGCAGCACGACCGGTCTGGTCGGCGGCACGGCGTGACAGCGTGTTCTTGACGACGGTCATCTCCGCGTCGGCCGCGCGCAATCTGTCGCGCAGCTCGGCGAGCTGAGTCACCGTGAGACCGCGGAAGTCGGCGGTGACGATGGTCTCGGTGCGCTCCAGGCGCTCGACGACCTCGGCCACCACTTGGCCTTTTTCATTGCGGTTCAGCTTGTCACCTCCTCGTGTACGTCATCCCGCGGAGATGACGACACGAGGTCGGGCGCGTCGCTGCGCCGAACCTGAATCGCCAACCTCGCACGGGGGGCCCTTTTGGGCCGATTTCAGGTGGCATGCGCCACCCCCGTGGGTCTTCGGTCGGACCCTGTCGAATCTGTCCCGCGCTAGGCGGCGACCTCCTCGAGCAGGTTCGTTGTCCGCGTCGTGTCGACCGGGATGCCCGGGCCCATGGTCTGGGTCAGGGTGATCGATTTGATGTAGCGCCCCTTGGCGGCGGCAGGCTTCGCGCGCAGGATCTCGTCGAGCACCATCTGGTAGTTGTCGACGAGCTGCTCGATTGCGAACGAGCGCTTGCCAATACCCAGGTGCACGATGCCGGTGCGGTCGGTCCGGTACTCGACCTTGCCGCCCTTGACCTCCTCGACCGCCTTGGTGACGTCGAACGTGACCGTGCCGGTCTTGGGGTTCGGCATCTTGCCCGCCGGGCCGAGGATGCGGCCGAGCTTACCGACCTCACCCATCATGTCCGGGGTCGCGATCGCGACGTCGAAGTCGGTGAAGCCCTCGGACACGCGCTTGGCGAGGTCCGCGCCACCGACCACGTCCGCGCCTGCCGCCTCGGCCTCGCGCGCCTTGTCCCCCTCCGCGAACACCGCGACGGTGACCGAACGACCCGTGCCGTGCGGCAGGGCGATCGTGCCGCGCAACTGCTGGTCGGCGTGCCGGACGTTGACGCCCAGGCGAAAGTGCACCTCGACCGTCGCGTCGAACCGGGTGAGCTCCTGGTCCTTGATCATCTTCATCGCGTCGAGGGGGCTGTAGAGCGTGCCCACGATGACGGCCGCGTCGGCCGCGCGATATTTCTTTCCGTGCTTCGGCATTTCGGGTCCTTGGTCTCCTACTTGGCGTCGACTGTGACGCCCATGCTGCGGGCGGTGCCTGCGATGACGCGCATCGCGGCTTCGATGTCGTTGGCGTTCAGATCGGGCATCTTCTGCTCGGCGATCGCTCGCAGCTGATCCCGGGTCAGGTGTCCGACCTTCGTCTTGTGGGACTCCGGTGAGCCCTTGGCGAGGTTGATGGCCTGCTTGATCAGGATGGCGGCAGGCGGGGTCTTGGTGACGAACGTGAACGACCGGTCCTCGAAGACCGAGATCTCGACCGGGATGATCGTGCCGGCGTCGGCCTGCGTGCGCTCGTTGAACGCCTTGCAGAACTCCGGGATGTTGATGCCGGCGCCACCGAGCGCAGGACCCACCGGCGGCGCCGGCGTGGCGCCCGCTCCCGGGATCTGCAGCTTGACGACCTGGAGGACCTTCTTTGCCATTCACATCCTCGAATCCGGCGCCCGCGGGCGCACTGGGGTTACGTGATCTTCTTCACCTGGTCGAACGAGAGCTCGGCCGGCGTCTCCCGGCCAAAGATACTGACCAGGACCTTGAGGCGACCTTGCTCCTGGTTGATCTCGGCGATCTCGCCGGTGAAGTCCGACAGCGGGCCGGCAATGATCTTCACCGTCTCCCCCACCTCGAAGTCCGCCCGGACCCGCGGCTTCTGCTCGGTGGGCGTGCGCAACAGGTGATCGATCTCCTCACGGCTGAGCGGCGCCGGCTTGTTGCCCGCGCCGACGAAGCCGGTGACGCCCGGGGTGTTCTTGACGAGCGACCAGGAATCGTCGGTCATGTCCATCTGCACGAGCACGTATCCGGGAAGCACCCGCTTCTCGGTGGTGACCTTCTGGCCGTCCTTCGTCTCGACCACCTGCTCGGTCGGAATGACGATCTGACGCACGACGTGGTCCTGCCCGGCGGACGTGATCCGGTGCTGCAGGTTGGCGCGGACCTTGGCCTCGTGGCCGGAATAGGTGTTGATGACGTACCAGTGGAACAACGGTTGCCTCTCGCTTGGATACTGCGTTAGAAGACGCGGTCGACGATCCAGTCGGACGCCTGATCGGCGAGCCCGAGGAACGCGGCGATGATCGCGACGGCCACGATGACGACCATGGTCGCCTGGGTCAGCTGCTGGCGGTTGGGCCAGCTGACCTTCTTCAACTCGGCGACGACCTCCTGCGAGAAGCGCGTGAAGCGACCCCGCTGCACCGCCTTGGTCACCGAGCCGGCCTTGGGGGCACGGGCCTGCGGTCCGGGACGAGCGCGTCCCGCGGCCGGGGCGCCACCGCCACCCGAGCGCTTGGCAGGCCGCGCGTCAGCTCCCGCAGGCGTCTGCTCCGGGCCGTCGTCCTCGTTGTCGTTGCGTCGTTTTCGTGCCATGTGAAGGGATGAAGAAGGCAGGGCCGGAGGGACTCGAACCCCCAACCCCCGGTTTTGGAGACCGGTGCTCTACCAGTTGCGCTACGCCCCTCTGCGTCGAGCGAGGGTCCCTACCTCGTCTCTTTGTGCTGGGTGTGCTTGCCGCACCATCGGCAGAATTTGTTGAGCTCGACGCGGTCGGGCGTGTTTCGCCTGCTCTTGTTGCTCTGATAGTTGCGACGCTTACAGTCTTGACATGCAAAGGTCACGGCGATTCGCTGGCCGGTCTTGCCCACGCGTACATCCTCCGGTCGTATGACGGGCCGAGGGACTGTACCAGAGGACGAGGCGCGTCTGCCAGGATGGGGACATGGCGACCAAAGACACCAAAACGCTCATCGAAACGTCGGTCGCGCGCCTGGTGGACGAGGTGCCGGCGCTGCGCAAGCTGGCCATGGTGTTCCGGCTCGAGCTGCGCGAACGCGGCGGGCCCGCCATGTGGCGGGTCGAGACGCCGGGCCCCAAGGTGACGCGCGATCCGGCCGCCGACGGCAAGGTCGTCGTGGCGATTGACCGCCCGGCGTTCAACGAGCTGGCCGACAAGGGTCACCTGGACGATTGGGTGCGGGCGTTCGACAAGGGCGTGGTTCGGGTCACCGGCGACCCGAACGTGATCAAGCTGATCGGACGGGTCATCGAGCTGCAGCGCTCCCGGGCGAAGTGACGTCGTGAAGGTCGTCGTCATCGGCACCGGCTCCATGGGCCCGGAGCTCGCGGCGGCATTCGCGATGGCCGGCTACGACACGACGATTGCGGGCCGGACGCCCGCGGGACGTGACCAGGCGGCCGCACGCGCGACGCAACTGGCGGATGGAGCCCCGGTCACCCCGGGGCCGATCGACGCGCCGACCTTCGCCGGCGCCGACCTCGTGGTCGAGACGATCGTGGAGGACGTGGCCGTCAAGCACGAGCTCTTTCGACGGGTCGAGCCGTGGTGCCACCCGGCGGCGATCATCGCCACCAACACCTCGAGCCTGACCATCGGCCAGATCGCGGCGTCGCTCGCGCACCCGCAGCGCTTCGCGGGGCTGCACTTCCTGAAGCCCGGCCACCTGACCGGTGTGGTCGAGATCATCCCGGGCCCGGCGACCGCCGACGCGACCACGGCGGTGCTGCGCGAGGTCGCGACGCGGATGGGCAAGGCGCCGCTGGTGGCGCAGCGCGACGTCCCGGGGTTCATCTGGAACCGCATCCAGTTCGCGGTGCTGCGGGAGTGCCTGCACATGCTCGAGTCGGGCGTGGCCTCGGCCGCCGACATCGACGCCGCCGTCTCGGACGGTCTGGCGCCGCGCTGGACCGCCGCCGGGCCGCTCGCGACAGCCGACCTGGGCGGCCTCGCGACGTTCGCCCGGATCTGCGACCTGCTCTTCCCCCACCTGGCGAACGACGACCACTCGCCCGGGGCAATCCGCGACCCCGCCGAACGCGGCGAGCCGCTGCAACCCTGGACCCGGGCGGACCCCAAGCAGATCGCCCGCCTGCGCGCCGAGGCCCTGTCCTCGGGCCGCGCGATCACCGCGCTGCGCGAGGCGCTCGCGAAACCGGCGCCGTCCTGACGCGACCGACCAGGCTGCCCTTCGCACGACCGGCGCGGACGTGCATGAGTCACGACCGGGTCGCGGGACGAAGGCTTACGATGCGAGGGTGATCCGCTGGTCCGCACATCTCTCGATGCTGTTCACGGAGCTCCCGCGGCTCGAGCGGCCGGCCGCGGCGGCGGCGACCGGGTTCGCGCTCGTGGAGTCGTGGTGGCCGCCGGCGGAGGATCTGGAGGGGTGGGTCCATGCGGTCCGCGCCGCGGGCGTCGGGGTCAGCTGCCTCAACGCCGACTGCGGTGACGTCGCCGCGGGGGAGCGCGGGTTCTGCAACCTGCCCGAGCACGACGGGCGGACGTTCGCGGCCGTGGGCGCAGCGCTGAAGCTGGCCCGGCAGGTGGGGTGTCCGGTCGTCAACGTCCTGCCCGGACTCCTGGACGACCCTGCCGACGTGTCACGACACCTCGCCCACGCCGCCCACGTGTACCGGGCATGCGGCGACCTGGCCGCCGCGTCGGGGAGGACCATCGTGATCGAGCCGATCAACGCCTTGGACGTGCCCGCATACCTCCTCGCGCACCCGGACGAGGTCGCGTCGTTCCTCGAACGCGTGGACCATCCGAACGTGCGCATGCTGTTCGACGCCTACCACTGCGCCCGCGCCGGCACGGACCCGGTCGAGGCGATCCACCGCCACGCGGACGTGATCGGCCATGTCCAGTTCGCGGACAGCCCGGGACGCGGCGCGCCCGGAACCGGGACCCTCGACGTCGCCGCCATCGCCGACGCGCTGACGGCGGTTGGCTACGACGGGGCGATCGGCCTCGAGTTCACCCCGGCGGGCACGACGCGCGACGCCGTCGCCGGCCTTCCGGGTCTCGGCCTGGATCAGCCGGCGCCGGGCACCAGGTGCGGCGAGACGTAGACCTCGACGAAGGCCGCGCCCACCAATATCGGGATCGCGATGGCGACGGTCACGATCGTGACTGCGAGCAGGTCCTGCCACTGGCCGCGACGGCTCACGATGAGCCACGCCGCGAGGGGGAGGAATAGCGCGACGAGCTCGGGGAGCGCGTGCATGAGCCGGGACGCCAGGAAGAGCGCGGGCGCGACGTCCAGCTCGGCCGCGTACACCGCGGCCGCACGTCCCAAGGCGAGTGCCTGGGTCCCCAGTGACACCGCCGTCGCCGCGAACACGAACGCGAGCGCAGCGGTGCCGATCGTGTCGTGCATCCGTCGCCACGTTCCCGAGTAGCGCTCGGCCTGCAGCGGGAGCGAGCTTCGCGCGATGAACCCGGCGACGCACGCGAGCGCGTGGAGCGCGAGCACGAGGCCGTTTCGCTCCAGCAGGAAGCGCACGTCACCCGCCGTCCCGGCATGGGTCACGCCGCCCAGGTCGTACTGATCGGCGTCGACCTCCGCGAACAGGGCGACGACCCACGTCGCGCACAGCAGCGCCACGGCGATCACCAGGCTCCCGGCCAGCCACCCGCGAAGCGTGGCCCACGGCCGCTCGCGCCACCGCTCGAGCGCCGCCCGCGTCCGCCGGACCCCGTCGACCAGCACCAGGTTACTCGTCGCCATCCCCACCCATCGACCCCGATCGCCGTTCCCTGAACCTGACCGCCCAGGGAACCCCACTGGCCGAGGATCACGCGACGAACCCTCGCCCATTTGTGTCGGAACCGCGTCAGTCGTCAGGAAACCGTCACGGAAGTGTGTGGTGACATGTCGCAAGTGGCGCACCGTCGCGCCACTTGGCATTTCACGCCGGGATGAAGGGCGCGAGACGGATATTCAGGTCCTGCCGTCCTCGTCGGCAGGGCCCCTGGGGACGGGGGCCCCGGGACACGTCAGGGTGCCCGCTGCCGCTCGGGTGCCGTTATCCGGCCGGGGCGAGGTCTGGGATGCGGAGGATCAGGTTCGGGTCGGGGCTCAGGACGCGCCAGCGCTCGAGCTGGGATCGTGGCGCGACGCCCCAGACGGCGGTCCCCTGGTTCAGGTGCGAGACGAGCAGCTGCAGGTGAAGGTGCGGCAGCCAGCCGCCGTTCTCGTCGCGGTCGCCGATCAGGCCCACCGGGTCCCCCGCACCCAGCCGAATCTCACCGCCGCGCATTCGGCGTGCCCGCGGTTGTGGTTCACTTCGCCCCCGTGGACGAATGGAGCGACTGGTACCGGCGTGAGGACCCCACCGAATGGGTGCTTCCGCGCATCCTGCGACGGCGCGCCCAGACGCACCCCGACCGTGACTACCTGCGGTTCGGCGACGGTCCGTGGCTCAGCTACGGCGAGGTCGACACCCGGGTCGATTGCATCGCGAACGCCCTGATCGCCCGGGGACTGCGCCCCGGCGAGTCGGTCGCGATGCTGATGCCGAACTGCGAGGACAACCTGCTCGCGTGGTTTGCCGTCCAGCGGGCAGGAGGCGTGCAGTGCCCGATCAACACGGCCTACCGCGGCGACTTCCTGAGCTGGGTGATCAACCTGCCGCAGGCGCGCTTCGTCATCATCAGCGATGAGTTCCTGGATCGGCTGGACCGCGTCGCGAAGGAGTTGCCGCACGTCGAGCACGTCGTCGTCTGGAGATCCGGCGCCGCGACCGGCCCTGATCCGGCCGTGCGCTGGGAGCCGTTCGCGGCGCTCCTGGACGCCCCGGCGACGGACCCCGGCGTCGAGGTGCGCTGGACCGACGACGCCCGCGTCATGTTCACGTCCGGCACCACGGGGCGCAGTAAGGGCGCGATCAAGCAGCACGCATCGGATTTCTTCTCGGGGCGCACCTACAACAACGTGTGCGAGGTGACCGCCGACGACACGCTCTTCTCGTGCCTCCCGCTGTTTCACTCCAACGCCCAGGTGCTGGCGGCCTATCCGGCAATGATCGCCGGTGCGCGCGTGGCGCTGGTGGGGCGCTACTCGTCGGAGCGGTTCTGGCAGCAGGTGATCGACGCCGAGGCGACCCTGCTCAACACGGTGAGCGCGATGAACTACTTCATCTGGAACACGCCGCCCGGCGCGCTCGACCGCGCCCACCGGGTGACCCGGATCATGGCGATGCCCGCGCCCAGGGAGATCCTCGAGCCGTTCCAGGAGCGCTTCGGCATCCGGTTCACCGAAGGGTACGGCCTGACCGAGACCGGCATGGTCACCTACCACCCCCCGGGCCGGCCGATGCGGCCAGGCTCGTGCGGCATCGCCACCCCGGGCTTTCGGGTGTCGATCGTGAACCCGGTCGACGACATGCCGCTGCCCCCGGAGACGCCCGGTGAGATCGTCGTCGACATGGAGATCCCGAACATCGTCATGCGCACGTACGCGGGGATGCCCGAGAAGACGGCGGAGGACTTCCGCAACCTCAAGCTGCACACGGGCGACCTGGGGAGGATGGACGCCGACGGCTACGTCTACTTCATGGATCGGGTCAAGGACTACATCCGCCGACGCGGCGAGAACGTGTCGTCCATGGAGGTCGAGGCCGTGGTGGCGGGACACGCCGACGTCCTGGAAGCCGCGGCCATCGGCGTCAGCGCCGGCGAGGGCGCGGGCGCCGAGGACGAGATCCTGGTCTGCGTGGTGCCGCGCGACGGCGCCGTCGATCACCATGCGCTGCTGTGCCATTGCGCCGAGCGCATGCCCTACTTTGCGGTGCCGCGCTATGTCCGGGTGGTGTCGGAGCTGCCCAAGACCCCGACGGCCCGGGTGCGCAAGGTGGAGTTGCGCGAGGTCGGCATCACCGCCGACACGTACGACCGCGTGGTGTCAGGACCCGAGATCAACCGATGAGCGACGAGGCGGATCTGGGCGAGGCGGTGGACTACATCCTGTCCGAGCGACCGAAGCTCCACGAGGACGACGTGTGGGGCGTGCTGGTCGAGTTGGGGGATCCGCCGCAGCCCGGCGGCGACGCACTGGCGCTCGAGCTCATCACGCAGACCCGACCCGGCATCCGCGGGCGGGACGTCAAGGTCATCCTGCGTGAGTGGCGCGCGTACGTGTCGCTGGCCGGCGAACCCGACTGGCAGGACGACGAATGAAGGTCGCCGTGCCCACGAGCGACGCCCACTGGGAGCAGTTCACCGCCGTCGAGGGCGAGACGTTCGCGACCACGCCCGCCGACACCTCGACGTACATCGCCGCCGTGCGCCCCTCGGCGATCGCGCGGTTCGCGTTCGAGGACGACCGCGTCATCGGCGGCGCGCTGGCCTTCCCCTGCACGCAACACATCGGCGGGCTGCCGGTGACCTCTGGCGCGGTCGCGTCGGTGTGCGTGGCGCCCGAGCACCGCGGGACCGGCGTCGGCCGCGCGATCATGGGCTCCCTGGTCCGGGCGATGGGCGACGAGCACGTGGCCATCGCCAGCCTGTGGCCAACAAGCGTCTCGTTCTACCGTCGCATCGGCTGGGAGCTCGCGGGGTCGGTGGGCCAGTACACGGTTCCCGCCGCGGCGTTGCGCGGGCTGACCGGGATGGGCGACGCGCTGCGCGACCCGCCGCTCGACGAGGTCCGCGAGCTGCGCGCGTCGCTCGCCCCGCGGTGGTCAGGTCCGGTGGAACGGCCGTGGTGGTGGTGGCACTGGCGACTGCCGACCCCGGCTGTGGAGCAGACGTACCGGTATGGGTGGCGCGAGGACGGTGCGCTGACGGGGTTCACAGCCTTCCGTCGACAGCAGGCCGCGAACGGCCGGTGGGGCTTCGACGTCTGGGTGTCTGACTTCTGGGCGTCGACCGGCAACGCGCTCAACGGCCTGCTCGCGCTGCTGGCGTCTGACGGGTCGCTGAGCCCCGAGATCCGCTTCGGCTACGGCGTGCTGCCCGACACCCCGGACCTGCAGTGGCGTCTGCCCGAGCTCGATCTGCGGGTCGACGGAACCAACGCCTGGATGCTCCGCGCGCTCGATCCGGCCGCGGCCATCGCGCAGGCCGGGTGGCCGGCGCACGTCGCCGGGCGCCTGACGATCGAGGTCGCGGGCGTCGGGCAGGGGTGGATCCGCTTCGCGGCGGAGTTCGCGGCCGGCAGGGCGCAGACGTCCGCGACCGATGTCGCCGACATCCGCATGGCCGCGGGCACGTTGGCCGCCTGGTACTCCGGCGCGCTCTCCGCCCGCCAGGCGGCGATGCTCGGCCAGATCGGCGGGTCCCCCGAGGACATCGCGTTGATGGACCGACTGACCGCAGATCGGCGCCCGTGGCTTCCCGACATGTTCTGAGCGGCGCGGCCTCTGCCGTGTGGGCCGCCGCGCTCGGCGTGGCGCTCACCGAGCGTCGCCGCGTCCGCAGGCCGTTGACCGAGGAGCCGCTCACCGCCGGCCCGCTGGTCTCGATCGTGCTGCCGGCGCGCGACGAGGAACGCGGCATCGCCGGCGCCGTACGCTCGCACCTGGATCAGACCTATCACCACATCGAGCTGCTCGTGGTCGACGACCAATCGGGCGACCGGACCGCCACCGCCGCGACGCGAGCCGCCGAGGGCGACGCGCGCTTCCGGCTGATCGTGGGCGAGCCGCTGCCGAACGGCTGGGTCGGCAAGAGCTGGGCCTGCTGGCAGGGCGCCCGCGTCGCCCGCGGCGACTGGTTGCTCTTCAGCGACGCGGACGTCCTGCACGATCCCCAGACGCTCGGGCATTGTCTGGCGCTCGCCACGCGGCTGGGTCGCGGCGGGCTGACGCTCTCCCCGCGCGTCGACGTCGCGACAGTCGCGGAGCGGCTGGTGATGCCAGCCGCGGCGACGCTCATCCAGAACGTGCTGGCGCCGGGGTTCCTGGTGCGCTCGCCGCGCTCGCAGATCGTGATGGCGGCCGGCGCCTACCTGCTCGTGCGGCGTGACGTCTACGACCGGTTCGGCGGCCATGCGGGCATCGGCCGCCACATGGTCGACGACATGGCCCTGGCACAGGCGGTCAAGCGCGACGGAGGTCTGCTGGTCCCCGCCGACGGGACCGATCTGATCCGGTTACGCATGTACCACGACGCGGCGGCCATGTGGCGCGGGTGGCGCAAGAACGCGTCGTTCGCCGCGATGGGCGATCCCACCAAGGGCGTGGTGCCCGCCCTGGCGCTGGCGGCGCTGGGCGTTGCCCCCTTCGCGTCGGCGATCATCGGCGCCCGCCGGGGTGACGGCAGGCTCATCGCCCTGGGCGCCGCCGGCATCGCGATCCAATGCGCGCTGCAGCGCCTGGCGGCGCCGATCGTCGCCACGCCGCGCCGCTATGCGCCGACCCTGCCCGTCGGCACCACGTTCATGGCTGCGGCTGCGTTGCGGGGCGCGGTCGATCGCATCAGCGGGCGCGGCCCCCTCTGGCGGGGCCGCCGCTACCCCCACGCATCCTGACGGTCGCCTACTCCTGCCCGCAGAACCCGCAGTGGCGGGTGCCCACCCGTCGGGGCTGGGCGCAGCTCGCGCACGACCCGGTCACCTCGCGGCCGCAGCCCTCGCAGTGCTCGCCGGAGCGGACGGGGTAGCCGCAGAACGGGCATTCCCCTTTGCGCACACGCGCGGCCGGGACGCGTCGCGCCAAGTGGCGTTGCAGCGCGACCAGCGCGACCGTGGTCAGCGCGATGCCGACGAGTGACAGCACGATCGGGCCGAGGTCGGCGAAGTCGATGTAGTCGCTCGCGTAGTCCCCGGCCATCACGAACGCGACGACCGCCGCCGCGCCGATCGTCGCCAGCGCGATCGGCACCAGGCGGGGGCGGCGGCGCCGAACGCGGCCGAGCCACCAGTCGGCGAGCGCCAGCGAGCCGAGCACCCAGACGAGCCTGATGGCGAACGTGTACCGGCCGTGAGTCGTGAGGTTGCGCTGGTATGACCGGTCGGCCTGTTGCTGCGCGGCTGCGACCGCCCGGGCGGCCTGATCGCCGGGCCCCGCCGCCGTGGCCGCGTTCGCGTCGGCTGTGCGCGCCCGTGCGTCGGCGGTGTCGAAGGCGGCCTGCGCCGCCCGGTACACCCGTTCCAGATCCTGCGAGGGCCGCCCGGCGTCGAGTGCGGTGCGGTAGGCCTCGCGCCGCACGGACAGCTCGCGCTCGGCGTCCGCTCGGTCAGTATCGGCAACATCGGCGGCCACGCCGGTGCGGTCGCGCACGGCGAGGGCCCGTTGCTGCTCGGCGGTCGGCGTGACCAGGGCCGGCGGATCGGGGCGCCCGGCCTCGTCCAGCTTCGCGTAGATCCACAGCGCGCCGATCAGGACGAAGATCGCGAGGATCACCGCCAACAGGCGCTCCGAGAGCGTCAGCTCCATCTGCTCCAGCTCGACGTCCGTGCTCATACGTCACTCCGTTTGGTCCGTGGTCGTGTTCGGGGCTCCAGCTCGACGCGCAGCGTGCAGTCCAGCGCGTTCGCGATTCGCTGCAGCGTGTCGATGCGCGGCGGGCGTCCACCGGACTCGACCCGCGCGATCGCCGACTGGGTGGTGCCGCACAGCTCGGCGAGCTCGGCCTGGGAGAGGCCCAGCGCGAGGCGTTGGGCGACGATGGCCTGAGCGATCTGCCCGGTCAGCTCATCCAACAGCGCGTCCGGTGCCCCCTCCTCCAGACGGTGGCGGATGCGGTCCAGCACGGCGGGGCTGGTGCGGCCCCGTCGCTTGCCGCCGTCACCGCCGTCGTTGGATGCCATCGCAAACATGCGATATAAACTATCGCACGTTTGCGATGCTCACGCAAATCGGGGTGCCCCGGGCACCACGCGGCCGCCTCCCGACGCGGGGAGGCGTCTGCTCAGCGAAGCTCGCTCAGCGGCCCCGGCGGCGGCGGGTCGCGTAGACGACCTTTTTGGGGGCGACCTTCATGCCGGCATCGACGAAACTCTGGCCGTGGCCGTTGAGGCGGGCGACGCGGCTGACCTCTGCCTGCTCCTCGGGCAGGACCAGCGTGACGCCGGTGCCCGAGCGGCCCGCGCGGCCGGTACGTCCAACGCGGTGGGTGTACGCCTTCTCGTCTTGCGGCGGGTCGTAGTTGATGACGTGCGTGACGTCGTTGACGTCGAGCCCGCGGGCGGCGACGTCAGTCGCGATCAGCGTGGTGACGCGGCCGGTCTCGAACTGCTGGAGCGCCTTCTGACGTGCCGCCTGCGTCTTGTCGCCGTGCATCGAGACCGCCTGCACGTTGTGGTTGGCGAGGCGCTTGGCCAGACGGTCGGCGCCGTGCTTGGTCCGTACGAATACGAGTGCCAGGCCACGCTCGGTGTTCAGCAGCTCGACGAGCTTTTGGACCTTGGTGTCGGCGGTGACGGGCACGAACTGGTGGTCGACGTCGCCCGGCAGGGCGTCGGTAGGGAGCCCCGCCTCGATGTGTGCCGGGGAGTTGGTGTAGGCGCGGGCGAGCTCGCCGACGGCGCCGTCCAGCGTCGCCGAGAAGAACAGCGTTTGGCGCTCACCGGGCATGGCCTTGAGGATGCGGTCGACCTGCGGCTTGAAGCCCATGTCGAGCATCCGGTCGGCCTCGTCCAGGACCAGCACCTGCACGCCGCTCAGGATGACCGCGCGGCGGTCGATCAGGTCCTGCAGACGGCCGGGCGTCGCGACCAGGATGTGGGCGTCGCGGACCTTCTTGATCTGCGGCACGATGGACACGCCGCCGTAGACGGCGATGACGCGCAGCTTGCGCGGCGCCGCCAGGGACGTGAACTCCTCGGCCACCTGGACGGCGAGCTCACGGGTGGGAACCAGCACGAGGGCCGAGGGGCGGCCGCCGTTGGGGGTGATGCGCTCCACGATGGGAAGCGCGAACGCGAGCGTCTTGCCGGAGCCGGTCGGCGCCTTGGCGAGGATGTCGCGTCCCTCGAGCGCGGCCGGAATGGTGCGCTCCTGGATCTGAAACGGATGCTCGATGCCCTTTTTCTTCAGGGCGCCTACGAGATCCTGGCTCAGCCCAAGCTGAGCAAACGTCGGTGCTTGCACGTGTGGTGACTCTCCTCATTGGGTTTCTTCGGGACCGAAAACCGTCCTCGAATCCACCTCGGGAGTCGAACCTACGACGTCTGATCGGCAGGCCGCGGTTGCGGCGAAGTGCGGTGAGCGTAGCACGGCCTGTGCGAAACGCCCGCCGGCGGTCAGCCGCGGTAGCGGCGATCAACCACCAATCATGCTCATCGGCCGACCGGCGTAGGTCCATGAGGGGTCGGCCATTCCGTGGCCCGGGCCCTTGGCGGCGACGGCGTCGCGGATGACCGCAGCGAGCTGGTCGTCGTCCGCCCCGGTGCGCATGGCGCCGCGCAGGTCGGTCTCGGATTCGGCAAACAGGCACGTACGAAGCTGACCATCGGCGGTCAGCCGGAGGCGGTCGCACGACCCGCAGAACGACTCCGTGACGGAGGACACGAACTGCAGCTCGCCGGCCCCGTCGGCGAAGCGCCAGTGGGTGCCTGGTGCGGACGGGCGCTCACGGCCGGCGGGAACCAGCGGCCAGTTCTCCGTGATCATGGCCCGCACCTCCGAGCCCGACAGCACCGACGAGCGCTCCCAGTCGCGTGGGGCGTCCAGGGGCATCACCTCGATGAAC